>JACDDJ010000335.1 GCA_013817065.1 Acidobacteriota bacterium | reverse complement strand
TCGTTGAATGGCGGATTCGCCAGCACGTAGTCAGCCTTAAGCGTAGAGTGGTGATCGTCAAAGTAAGAGTTGCCAAGCTGGATGTTCGCGTCGAGGCCGTGGATGAACAGGTTCATCCGGCACAACCGGTAGGTGAAGTCCTTGCTCTCCTGGCCGACGAAGGAGAGGTGGTGGCTGTGCTTCGTGAAGAGATCCGATTGCACGAACATGCCGCCCGACCCGCAACACGGGTCGAAGACGACGCCTTTCTCGGGCTCCAACATGGCGACGAGCGTCTTGACGATTGAGACCGGCGTGAAGTACTCGCCGCCACGCTTCCCCTCGCTCGACGCGAACTCGCCGATGAAATACTCGTAGACGCGGCCGATCAGATCGTCGCCGCCGTGGTCCGCCTCGAAGATGTCCTTGCTGAAAAGATTGATGAGGCCGCGCACGCTCACAGCGTCCAGGTTCGACCCGGCATAGATGCGCGGGAGCAGGCCCTTCAGTTTGTCCGGATACTTGTTCTCAAGCGACTCGAGGACATCATCCAGCTTCACCTTGATGTCATCGGCTTGGGCGGCTTTGCGCAGGTTCTCCCACCGTGCGGCTTCCGGAATGACGAACGCACCGACGCGACGGTACTCGTCGGGATCGTGGATCGCCTTCTTGTCGCCGAAGTAATCGCTCTTCTTGTCTGCGACGAGCGCCTCGAGTTCAGCGCGCCGGCGGTCATACCGCATCGAAAGGAAGCGCAGGAAAATAATCGGCAGGACGTAGCGCTTGTAGTCGGCCGGTTCGACCGAACCGCGCAGGGTGATCGCCGCCTGAAATAGCTCCTTGGTGAGCGTGACGATACCGCCATTCTGGCCGTCGGTCGCTTGTTTGCCTTTCTTCGTTCCCGCTTTGCGCTTTGCCATGGGTAAAGGGAGGTTACTTCGACTTTTCCTGAATCGGCGGCAGACTTCTGACCTTCTCTGCGACCTTGCGACAGGCGCCGATCAGATCGGACACGAGCCTGTCGTCCACGTCGAGGACGCCTTCGTACTCGGTCCGATTCCGCATATCGTGGCACTTCGACAGCACTCGCCAGACCTCCGGCCCCAGGCCAAGCGTGTCCGGCAGCACCTGAAAAACGATGTACCGTTTCGATGGCCTGAATCCATGGTGCCGCAGCGCCGCCAGACAAAGGGCGTGAGCCGCGCTGTAGGCAAGATCGAACCTGCTGTCCAGCGAGTTTGCTTCTCTCTCCGCGTCCTTCAGCCGCGCCAGGCCTGAGCGTACGAGACCGGCAAACTCTTTCGCATCTGGGGGTTCCTTTGCGAGGACGTTCCCCGGACCTGCGAGGCGCTCAAGCGGCGATGGGGAGGTCATGTTCCGATCCAATCACCCAGAGCTTCGGCTGTTCGAGCACCCGCGTAACGAACGCGTTTTCCGTCCGGGCGCGCTTTGAAAACTCGGCGGCCGTGTACACAGTGGGGTTGACCTTTCGACCTACGGTGCGCGTGACGCGCTCGAGGGCGCCGAAGACTTCGCCGTACGTGAGGCTGTCGCTAATGATCATGAGGTCGATATCGCTGGCCGATTGGTCGGTCGCCTTGGCCACGGAACCGTACACGAAGGCCGCACGAATCGCCGACGACAAGGGTTTCAGGGCATCGCGCAGCGGTTCCGCGAGACCGACCGTTTTCAGCACGATATTCCGCAGTTCCGAATACAGCGGCGATGCTGCGTTGGCTTGGTAATGCTTCTGATGGCCAATCCGTCGGGCCACGATCAGCCCGCTCGCCTCGAGCCGCGCGAGTTCGCGCTGCGCCGCTCCAGAGCCCGTGCCCGCGTCCCGAATCAGCTCCGATGCATAGAAGCTACGCTCCGGCTGGCCGAAAAATACACCCAGGACGCGCTGCTGTGTCTTGGTGAACAGCGCATCCGCGAGGCTTTTTCGACGGGATCGACTCGAACCGGCCTTCGCACCCAATATGGGCACAATCATGCCCTATTTGGGCATATACGTCAATTGCGCATCGAGGACCCGCGACATCATCGACGTAGCCCTCGGACGTTAGACTCCCATCAGGTAATCTTCCTGCGATAACTGCTTCAACATCGCCGTTGAGCACCTGATCCTCGCGCCACCAAGACCTGTCTCGGAGGGAGACTTGCCGACGACTGCACCGCTGCACCTCAGCCGGACAGAACCGAACGCTCTGACGATTGAACAGGTAGGTTCGCTATTTCGGAGCCGCGTAGGGCTGATCCTCGGCCCTGGCGCCGTGTACGGAAGCGGGATCCTTCGCGCACTCTCCCAGCGACTAGCTGACGAATTCGTCGTGCCTGTCCGTGATCGATTCGATCAGGTCGGCGATGAGATTCTCGCGAAGGGATCGTCGGAAGAATCGGTGCGTGAGCAAGTGCACCACTTCTTCGCATCCCAGACTCCTGTTCCGATCCACCAGAACCTCACCAACGTGAGCTGGACGGCCGTCTTGTCGTGCTGCTTTGACCCGGTGTTCGACGACGGTTTTCGTCTCGCATCGGAACGCAGACTGATGAGTCACGAGGTGAACGTCGTGACGGACTTTTTCAAGGCGGTCCCTCCCCGTACGGTACCAGTGTTCAAGTTACTGGGATCCACCGTTCGCCGTGATTCTGTGATCTCGACAGACTCGTATTCCCTGAAGCGAGGGAGCTGGGGTCCCGCCGCACGTTCCCTCGTGGAACTGACACGCAATTCGCCGGTGCTGTGTCTGGGAATGAGCGAATGTCCGTGGGTCTTGTGGGATCTGCTCGGAATGATGGGCGCCCAGCCGCTCTCGACGTTAGGTTCTCTCGTGCTTCCGGCGGACGATCCGCTTGCGAATGACCACACCTTGCGCCGCCTATTGCGCGATCGCACCGCATTGGTCACCGTGGACACTGAGGTGCGAGTACTTCTGGGAATCGCCGCAGCACGTCAAGATGCTGCCGAACAGCAGGCGCTGCCGCTGTCGAGCCCAGATGACACACTCGGACATGTGCTGCGTTCGTATTCAGAACTGGTCGTCGTCGTCGCCGAGCGCCTGAAGTCGAAACTTGAAAAAGAGGAGAGAAATCAGCTTCACGAGTTGCTGTTTTCGCCATCACAGCCGCAATGGGATGCGTTCGCGCACTCGCTTGATTTCCCCAGAAGTCTGACGCGCGACGCACTAGACGACATCGAACTCCTCTCGAAATCCACGACGGCGGGCTCAGCTGCCTGCATCCTCGTTGGTGCCGCCGCGTCCGGCAAAACGACCGTACTCAAGCGGCTAGCGTTCGACGCCGCCAGTCGTGGCTTGGATGTCTTATGGATGCTGCCGTGGTTCTACCAAGATACGCAATCGGTTTTGGTGCAGCTCTTTAAGGAGGTCGCTCGTGTTCGTACCCAGCAATCTCGAGTCGTGATCTTCATGGATGACCCGATCACATTCGGGACGCTAACGGCACAGGACGTTGTAAACGCGGCGGAATCCTCGGGAATCGAGATTGTTCTTGTTGCCGGAGCACGAACGAGCGAATGGAAGACGCACGACACCCGTGCGTTCATCGGCTCATTACAGGTTGCAGCGCCGTGGCAAATGCCGGACGAGTTCGATGCCGCGGAGTGGTCGGTACTCCCGCGATACCTCGTGAGGTTGGGAGTGTTCGCTGACGACGCCTCTGCCTCGGATGCGGTCGAAGTCGCCCGCTCTCGACGGGCTGGCGACATTCTCAGCATGCTGTATTGGATGGTGCCCGAGACGAGACGCCACATTTCCCATTCCGTTCAAGATGAGTACTTTCGGCTCGGCGACAGCGCCGCACTCACTCGGGTACTGATCGGCGACCGGGTGAAGGACTCCGGTACTCTTCAGCGCGCATACGAGATGATTGCGGTTGCTGAGTACTATCGGACTCCCTTGCCCATCGAAGTGCTCGTGGCCGCGCTTGATGTCCGCTACGACGAGTGGCTAGACGCAAGCTCGGGAGAAGGTCCCGCATGGGGTCTGTTCTATCCGGATTTGTCGAGCGAAGGAGAAACGGTGGCCTATCGGACCCGTAACTCCGTCGTGACGGACGTGATCATAAGAACGATTAACGGCGGCGACTTCAGCCACGCAGGCGAGCTTCGCGTTCTGAATCAGCTGTTGTCAGCTTGCACTGGGACTCAGCCGGTGTACCGCGAGTTTTGCGTGCGCATTCTGGTCCCGTCTGACAATTTATCCCGATTTGAATACTTGGAAGGACTCAGCCTGTACGACGCGGCTGCCTTGGCGCTTCCGTTTCCGGACAAGACCCTCGCGCACCACAAGGGACTTTGGATCAAGAAGTACGGCGACGACCCTATCTCGGCGAAGGCAGCGTTGCTTAGCGCTCTTGAAACGCCGGTGTTTCCGTATGCGTCGCATGCCGAAGCAGACGAACACATTTTTACGAGCCTGGCTGCGACGGAACTCGACGCGATGACCAAGCGGGTCGTGGACTTTGATGAAGGCAGACGTCAGGTACTCAACTACCTCGACCGTGCACGGTCCAAAAGATTCTTCAACCCCAATGCCGTTCATGTCGAGGCAAGGCTGATGCTCGACTTGATAAACGCATCCGGCGACACGACCGATCGTTACGCATTGATCAATCGGACAGTAGGCCTCCTCGATCGCACGATGCTCATGGTGCGCACGCGAGCCACTCACGGAACGATGCAGATCCGCATGGCGGACGACATCAAGTTTCTTGAGGCTGCACGCGAAGCGATTATGCGGACGGCCGGTGAGCCCGAGGAGGTGGCGGCTGAGGCTGACAGACTGTTCGAAACGTCCGGACGTCAAGATGGCTTCATTTTGGTAGCTCGGACGCTGTATCAAGAAGCTGTGGATAGCCAGAAAGGGACTGAATTCAATGCGGCTTTCGAGTACTGCCAAAACCGAATCGTAAAAATTCGAGCGGCAAGTGCGGTACCAAAGGCGGCACTACTCGAAGTGGCGTTGGACATCTACTATCACTGGCGGGTCGTGCGGCGGGTTGTGACCGCGTCTGGATTTCCCATCGACTGGGCGCTGTTGAGAGAATACTGCGATGTCATTCTGCGTAGTACTGCGACGCCCGACCCGTTCCACGAATACCTGTTCGGTGTGTGTTTGGCCCATCTCGGTGACTGGCCGCAAGGCTCGGCGATGTTCGCGAACCTAAGACGTAGTTCGTTGCCGAGAAGCATCTTGTGGGCGCCAAGAGATTTCCTGCTTTCCGACAATGGAACGCCAAGACGCGTGCAAGGAGAAATAAAACGTGCGGGAGAGCGGAGCTACTTGTACGTGCCGGACCTGCATTTCGACTTCGTGCTGAGTCGAGCGGAGAGTTGGCCGAAGGAAGGGGAAACCGGGCACGCATACATCAGGTTTGCGTTTGGTGGGCCTAGCGCAACCAAGTCGGTCTCATTCACTGCAGGTTGACGACGCGTCCATCCGGATCAAGGCGCTTCACGGACGCAACATCGGCAAAGTCCGCAAAGGTTGAACGCACCATCCCCCTTGCGGTCGCGAGGTGATCTAGGAGCGTGTCCGAGTAATGGCCTCTGAGATCTAAATTCTTGGGCTGCGCGGCGCGCGAGGTGTACTACACTGCGGGCGATGGCCAAAACCTACCGTCCCTATGTCCCCGAGCAGGATTTGCTGCTGCCGCCGAGTCTGAAGGACTGGTTGCCCGACGGTCATCTGGCGTACTTCATC
>JACDDJ010000334.1 GCA_013817065.1 Acidobacteriota bacterium | reverse complement strand
CGCGAGATTCTCGAAGCGAGTGTGCTCCTTGATGAACGCGAGCTTGGCGGTGCCGATCGGGCCGTTGCGTTGTTTGCCGATGATGATCTCGGCGGTGCCCTGTTCTTCGGTGTTCGGGTTGCCGTCGGCATCGCGGTATTGCTCGGCGCGGTAGATGAACATCACGACGTCGGCGTCCTGTTCGAGGGCGCCTGATTCGCGCAGGTCCGAGAGCTGCGGACGATGATCGGCGCGGGTTTCGGAGGCGCGCGACAACTGCGACAGCGCGACGATCGGGACGTTGAGCTCCTTCGCGAGCCCTTTGAGCGAGCGTGAGATCGATGCGATCTCCGCCTGGCGGCTCTCGAAACGGCCGCGGCCCTGCATCAACTGGATGTAGTCGATGATGATCATGTGCAGGCCGTGTTCGGCCTTCAGGCGGCGCGCCTTGGCGCGCATCTCGAGCACGCCGATCGACGCGGTGTCGTCGATGAACACCTTGGCCTCGGCGAGCGTGCCGAGCGCGTGGGACAGCCGCCCGTAATCCTTCTCGTTGAGATAACCGGTCCGGAACCGGTGCGCATCGATCCTCGCCTCGGAGGTGAGCATGCGCATGAAGAGCTGCTCCTTCGACATTTCCAGCGAGAAGAAACCGACCGTCATGTCAGTGGACGTACCGATGTGCTGCGCGATATTGAGCACGAAGCTGGTCTTGCCCATCGAGGGCCTGGCCGCGACCAGCACCAGGTCGGACGGCTGCAGACCCGACGTCATCTCGTCGAGATCGATGAACCCGGTGGGGACGCCGGTGATCATCCCCTTCTGCTGTTGCAGCTTCTCGATCTGCGCGAACGATGTCTGGACGAGGTCACGCAGCGGCACGAAGCCGGCGCGGATGCGATCTTCGGCGATGGCGAAGATCGAGCGCTCGGCTTCGTCGAGCAGCAGGTCAGGTTCCTGCTCCGCCTCGTACGCCTCGACGAGGATCTTGTTGGCCGAGTGGATCAGGCTTCGAAGCGTCGACTTCTCCTTGACGATCTTCGCGTAGTACTCGACGTTGGCTGAGCGCGGCACGCCGTCGGCAAGCGAGGCGATATAGGCCGGGCCGCCGACCGAATCGAGCTCGCCGCTCTTCGACAGTTCCTCTTTCAGCGTAATGAAGTCGATCGCATCGCCGCGCTCGCTGAGCACGACCATCTTCTCGAAGATGCGCGTGTGCGCGTTTCGAAAGAAGTCCTTCGAGTCGATCAGCTCGGCGGCATGATTGAACGCTTCGTTCTGGATCAGGATCGCGCCGAGGACGGATTTTTCCGCCTCGAGATTATGAGGAAGTGTGCGTTCGGGTGTAGCGACAGCGGTGTCGGGCATGGATGTCTCGGCGAGAGATTGAAGGATACCGCATCGGGCGGACGGGGCGCGGTGGAGAATTTATCGTCGCGCAAAAACAAAAACGGCCGCCCGTGAAGGCGGCCGATTCTGTTCTATACGGATTGTTACTATTCGGAGCCGATGTCGAACTATTCCGGGACGACCTTGACCTTGACCTCGGTCGTCACGTCGCGATGCACCTTCACCTGCACGGTGTGCTCGCCGATCGACTTGATCGGTTCTGCCAGGGTGATCTTGCGCTTCTCGACCTCGAACCCCTTGGCCGCGAGCGCCTGCGCGACGTCGGCCGACGTCACCGACCCGTACATCGTGTTGTTCTCACCGACACGGCGTGCGATCGAGATGTCGAACGCGGCCACCTTCTGCGCGAGCGCCTCGGCGCCGGCGCGCTCTTCGGCGTCGCGGGCTTCTGCCTTCTCGCGCTCGCGCTCGATCTGGCGCTTGCTCGCCACCGTCACCGGCAGTGCCAGCTGCCGCGGCAGCAGGTAATTACGGGCGTAACCGGCGGCGACCTTGACGACGTCACCGCGGCTGCCCAGGTTGTCTACGTGTTCACGAAGAATGACTTCCATGGTTGGTCCTAATCCGTCACATACGGGATCAGCGCCAGCTGGCGTGCCCGCTTGATGGCCACCTGCAGCTTGCGCTGGTGCAGCGCGCAGGTGCCCGAAATCCGGCGCGGCTGGATCTTGCCGCGTTCCGGGAGGAACGGCGCCAGCAGACGGACGTCCTTGTAATTGACGTAGTCGATTTTTTCCGCGCAGAACTTGCAGACGCGACGGCGCCTGAAGAATCCACCGCGGCGCGGGGCTTCGCCGCCCTTCGCGTCCTTCTTGTCCTTGTCGCGGCCGCGGCCGCCTCCGCCTCGTTCTTCTCTCATCGCAGGCCCTCCGCTCCATCCATGTCGTCGTTCTGATCGCCATCGCCGCGGCCTTCACCAGGCTGGCGTTCGGCCGGCAATCCGCGCGCGACGCGACGCCGCGAGGTCGCGGTCGTGCGCGCCGACTTGGTGCGCTCCGCCACCTGCAATTCCTCGTCAACGCGGACAACCAGGTGCCGAATGACCGCATCATTCACGCGCAGGCGGCGATCGATCTCCTTCATCAGCTCTCCCGAGCCGCTGATGGTCTCGACCACGTAGGTGCCTTCGCGGTGCTTGCCGATCTCGTAGGCGAGCTTGCGGCGGCCCCAGTTTTCGGTCTTGTCGAGCGTACCCTTGAGGCGCTCGATGATCTGCTCGATCTGCGTGTGCAGGTCGGTGACGTCCTGCTCGGACGCCTCAGGCGTGACGATGTAGACGAGTTCGTACTGTCGGGTCGTGCTCAATTGACTCTCCCTATGGACTGATGGCCTGCTTTGACGCTATCGCGCTACGGCGGGCAAGGAGAAGATTCGGCTTATTCCGCGTCTTCCTTCCGGTTGTATCTGTTCATCACCGGTCCAATACCTTCGGCGACGAACAGTTCGGCGGCGTCGGCAGACCGACCGACCGCCTCGGCGATGACGGCGCGCTCATCTGCGCCGAACTTCGCCAGCACGTGATCCGCAAGATCCCGCCGGTCATCTCCGCGACCGACGCCGATCCGCAGCCGTGCAAATTCATCCGATCCCAGCACGCTGATGATCGACTTGAGCCCGTTGTGGCCACCAGCCGATCCGCGCATCCGTATTCTCAACCGTCCCAGCTCGATATTCACATCGTCCACCAGGACGATAAGGTCGGCAGGTTCGACCTTGTAGAACTGCAGCAACCCCTGGACGGCCGCCCCGCTCAAATTCATGAAGGTCAGCGGCTTGGCGAGCAAAGTGTCCGCGTACTTCGCGACCAGCGCGTCGATCCCGCGCGGTGCCGATGCCCATTCGGCCCGGTGCCGGCTGGCCAGCAGGTCCACCACGTCGAAGCCGACGTTGTGCCGCGTCCCGTCGTACTTGCGTCCGGGATTGCCTAAACCAACTACGAGCTTCATGTGAGGCCTGTCTGCATTTATCAATGCTCGCGGGGCCCCACCCCCACTCGCTCGCGCTCGGCGGCGCTGCTCCGCAGCGCTTCACTCCGTCGCCTCGCGCGGGCCGCCGGCGCCCGCTCAGTTGACTACTTCTTCTTGTCGTCCTTTTTGTCGTCCTTCTTGTCGTCCTTCTTGTCGCCCTCTTCCTTATCGGTCTTGCCCTTCTTCACGACTTCTGGCTCGGCAGCAGCGGCCGGGGTCGCATCAGCGACAGCGGTCACCTCTTCGGCGCGCGGCGCGACGACGTGGACCAGCATCAGATCCATGTCGCTGAGCGGGGTCCACTTGGCGCCTTCGGTGTGAATGTCACGTACCCGGACACCCTGTCCAAGCATCAGCTCGGTGATGTCCACGTCGATGTGCTCCGGAATGTCGCCCGGCAGCACCTCGATTTCGATCTCGCGGTTCACGAAGTCGACGACGCCGCCCTGCTGCTTGACGCCCTTCGCCTCGCCCTTGATCAGGATCGGGACGGTGACGGTCAGCATCTTGTCCATCGCGATCTGGAAGAAGTCCGCGTGGAGCATCTTGTGGTGGATCGGATCGAGCTGGTATTCCTTCACGAGCACGCGCGCATCGGCGGCGCCTTCGAGCCCGGTCAGGGAGATCAGCGTATTCACGCCCGACTCCGAGTGCAGGATGCGCGACAGGATCTTGGGGTCAACGGAGATCTCGACCGCCTTACCCTTCTCGACGCCATACACCACGGCGGGGATCCGCCCTGCCGCGCGCAGCCGCCGCGCCTCGTTCTTACCCCTGGTTGCCCGCTTTTCCGCCTGAAGTGTTGCGTCCATGTCCCTGATCCTTAAAAGTGCGATGTTCGACGTGCTACGTGCGATGTGCTGTGCGCAGTGCTATGTGCCACGTGCTGTGCTATGTCCTACGTGCTGTGCCAAGTGCGATGTGCCGCGTGCGATGTGCCAAGTGCGATGTGCCGCGTGCGATGTGCCAAGTGCGTCCCCAGTGCACGTAGCACCGCACGTAGCACGTAGCACATGGCACCGCACGTCGCACGTAGCACGTCGCACGCCGAACGTTATACAAACAACGACGAGACCGAGGTCTCCTCGTGGATACTCCGGATCGCCTGCCCGAGGAGCCGCGCGACCGACAGCTGCTTGATCTTCTTGCAGCGCCGCGCCTGCTCCGTCGTCAGCGGGATCGTGTTGGTGATGATCACCTGGTCGAGGGGCGATCCCTCGAGCCGCTCGATCGCCGGCCCCGACAGCACGCCGTGGACGGCGCAGGCCATCACGCGGTCGGCGCCGTTCTTCTTCAGCGCGATCGCCGCCTTCACGATCGTTCCTGCCGTATCGATGATGTCGTCCTGCAGGATGCACGTCCTGCCTTCGACATCGCCGATGACGTTCATGACTTCCGCCGTGCCGTCCTCGGTGCGGCGTTTGTCGATGATCGCCAGCTCCGCGTCGAGCCGCTTCGCGTAGGCCCGGGCGCGTTCGGCGCCGCCGGCATCCGGCGAAACGATGGTCAAGTTCTCGGCCTGCAGCGTCCTGCAGTGCTCGACGATCACCGGCGCGGCAAACAGATGGTCGACCGGGATGTCAAAGAATCCCTGGATCTGCGCCTTGTGCAGGTCCATCGTCAACACCCGGTTCGCACCGGCCGCACCGAGCAGGTTCGCCACCAGCTTGGCCGAGATCGGCACGCGCGGCTTGTCCTTGCGGTCCTGCCTGGCGTAGCCGTAATACGGGATCACGGCCGTGATGCGCGACGCCGACGACCGGCGGAACGCATCGATCATCACGCACAGTTCCATCAGGTGCTGATCGACCGGTGACGAGGTCGGCTGCACCACGAAGACATCCGTACCGCGGATGTTCTCTTCGATCTGGAACGACACCTCCGTATCCGGAAACCGATACAGCCGCGCATGGCCCATCGATACGCCCAGGAACTCGGCGATCTCGGAGGCGAGCGCGGGATGCGCGCTCCCTGAAAAAAGCTTCAACTGGCCGCGGCTCATAGGATTGTCGGTTCCCCGGAACTCCGGCTGTCTCCGCAGAATGTCCCGAATATCGAAAACCATGGGTCTGGATGGGGCGGGAGGATTCGAACCTCCGAATACGGGAGCCAAAGTCCCGCGCCTTACCGCTTGGCGACGCCCCAGCACACGTGCGTTGGTCTCAACTTCCAACTACCAACTTCCAAAACCCAACCGTTACCGCTGCCTGACACCTTTGGAGGTTGGAAGTTGGAGTTTGGTATTTGAAGTTGTCCTCCCGGCCCCCTGCCCGGCCCCGCGGCGCGTCTGCAAAGGGATTAGTTTAGCCGGGGTTACGTCCTCTTGGCAACCACGCGTGAGCGGCGCTCGTAGTCGGCCCTGGTC
>JACDDJ010000333.1 GCA_013817065.1 Acidobacteriota bacterium | reverse complement strand
CTTCCGGCCCGATCCGTCGCTCGAGGGGAAGAGCCTCGCGCAGATCGCCTCGGCGCGAGGCGTGCCGCCGGTGCGCGCCGCACTGGAGATGATCGCGCAGCAGTCGCCGTCCATCGTGTCGTTCAACATGTCGGAGGACGACATCGCGGAGATCATGCGTCAGCCGTACACGATGACGTCCAGTGATGGCGGGCTGGTCGCGATCGGCGAAGGAAAGCCGCACCCGAGGAATTACGGATCGTTCGCGCGCAAGCTATCGAGGTACGTGCGCGAGCGGGGAACGGTGACGCTCGAACACGCCATCCGTTCGATGACGAGCCTGCCCGCAGCCGTGTTCGGCATGAAGGATCGCGGCTTCATCCGCGAGGGCGCCGCTGCCGACATCCTCATCTTCGATCCGGCCGCGATCGTCGAGCGCTCGACCTACACGGATCCGCACCACCTGGCGGAGGGAATGGCGTTCGTCCTGGTGAACGGCGAGATCGCGATTGCGGACGGCAAGTTCAGCGCCGCTTTGGCGGGCCGGGTCCTTCGGCGCTAACGCGCCTCATCGACGGGCCCGCTAACGCGGCAACTCCCTCCGCGCTCGCGCAACGCCCTCCGCGCTCACGCAACTCCCAACGCCCAACGACCAACTACCAACGAAACCTCCAACTACCAACGTCCCAAGGGAACCCACCGCGTCAAACTTCCAAACCGGATGGTCTGAAGTTGGGATTGCAGTGTATGAGTGGGAAGTTGTTGTCGATCCCAACCCCCAAACCGGAAGATCTGGAGGTTGGGAGTTGGGACTTGGGAGTTAAAACGCAGTAGGCGCCCAGCGCCTACTGCGTTTTTCCGAGGATCGTGTTGTCGTTCTTCGTTGGTCCGGGCGCCGACGACAGGTACTTCGACGGCGACAGCACGATCTGGTCGATCGAGAGGCCGTCTTCGCGCGTCTGGATCCGCAGCGTTTGCGGTCCGGTGGTCTTGAAGTAGACCAGTGGGCCGAGCACGCCTGCGCCCCAGCCGTTGTCCTGCCAGCCCCACTCGGACACGCCGAAGCCGCTGGCTTCCTCGAGGTTGTATTCGGCCGCGCTCGTGGTGCCGATGCGCCAGATGTTGGCGCCGCCGCTGTCGACCGAGCCGTCGAACTGGAGGAACACCGAGTCGTTGGCCCAGTAGTTCGCCTCGGCCTTGCCTCGCAGCCAGATGCGGTACGGCTTGCCGGCGACGCCGTTGAACGTCACCTCGAAGTAGTTCGCCGGCGCTGCGGCGGCGGTGGTGATCTTGGCGCCGCCGGCGTCCGGGTGGTGCATCCGCAGACCACCCGCGGCGGTCGCATCAGAGACCAGCTGCCAGTTCCCGACTCGCCCAACGGCGTTCGCCGTCCACAGGACGATCTCCTCACTCGTCGTCGCCGTGTTGCTCACCGTGACGGTGATGATGTCGGACAGACCCGTGTTGTTGGACGAGTCCACGGCGCGGGCGCGCAGGGTGTGCGATCCGTTCGTGGTGCCACTCGTGTCCCAGGCGAACTGATATGGCGCGGCGCTGTCGGTCGCGACGAGGACGCCGTCGAGCAGGAGCTCGACTCTGGACACGGCGACGTTATCGCTCGCCGACACCGCCACGTTCGCCGTGCCGCTCACCGTCGCGCCACTCGACGGTGACGTGATCTGCGCCGTCGGTGCGGTGGTGTCGCTCGGTGACGTCACCGTGTTTTTCACTGTCACGCTCACCGTCGACGAGAGCCCGACGTTGTTCGAGGAATCCACAGCGCGCGCCTGCAGCGTATGGGTCCCATCAACAAGGCTCGTGGTACTCCATGAGAACTCGTAAGGAGCCGAGCTGTCACTGGCGATCTGTGCACCATCGACCAGGAGCTCGACCCGCGAGACCGCGACGTTGTCACCAGCGGTGACCGCGACGTTGGTGGTGCCGCTCACCGTGGCGCCGTTCGACGGCGACGAGATCTGTGCCGTCGGGGTCGTCGTATCCCCCGGAGGAGGCGTGCTGCCGCCGCCGCCCTGTTCTGCCAGGATGGTGTTGTCGTCCTTGTTGGGACCTGGCGCGCTCGACAAGTACGTGGACCGCGACAGCACGATCTGGTCGATCGCGAAACCGTCCTCGCGAGTCTGGACGCGAATCGTGTGGGTGCCGGTAGTTGCGAAGTAGACCAGCGGCCCGAGGACGCCGGCGCCCCACCCGTTGTCCTGCCAGCCCCAGTTCGAGACCCCGCACGATGAGCATTCTTCGAGGCTCACCTCCGTTGCGGTGGTAGTGCCGATCCGCCATACCGGCGTGCCACCGGAGTCGACCGAGCCCGAGAACTGGACGAACGCCGAGTCGTTGCGCCAGGAGTTATTGTCGGCGAGGCCTCGCACCCACAGGCGGTAGGCCACACCCGCTTCAGCGTTGAAGGTCAACTCGAAGTAGTTCGCCGGTGCAGCGGACGCCTTGAGCTTCGGAGCCCCAGCATCCGGCTGCCGCATCTTCACACCGCTCGCCGCGGTCGAGTCCGACTCCATCTGCCAGGCACCAAAGCGCGTGCCCTTGCCGGCGTGAAGCACGATGTCGCTGCCGTCCGGCGGAGGTGGTGGCGGCGGAGGCGGCGGTGGTGGCGGAGGCGGCGTCGACCCTTCGGTGCTGAACGAAAAGACCTCGCTGCTCGCCGTCTTGTTCGCCATCGTCTTAGACACGATGCGCCAGTAGTAGGTGGTGCCGGCCTGCAGCGCAGTCGGGATCGTGAACTGCTTGTAGTCAATCGTCGACTGACTCGGCCCGAGCATCTGGTCGGCCGCGAGGAGCGGCGGCTGCGGTGACGTGCCGAAGTAAATGTCGTAGTTGTGAGCCCAGTAGCCCGCATGCCACTTGAGTGTGACGGTGGTCGCGGCCACTCCCTGGGCGCCGCTCGCCGGCGAGGGCGCGGTCGCGGCATCCGGCGGCAGCGGCGTGAAGGGCGCGCTCTCCGCGATCCCGGTCGAGTTGTTCCACTTGCGCTCGAAATGGTCCACCAGCCACGTGAACAGGTGCGGCTTGGTGGTGAAGTAGTTGTGCTCTTCCTGCGAGTTGTCTGACGGGCTCGTCCAGTTGGATGAGCCGAGCACGGACATCCCCTGGCTGTGCAGCAGCGTCAACTTCTGATGGTTGAGCCCGGCGTGCGCGCGATCGCGGATCTGGACGCCTGCCATGTAGAGGCGATCAATATTCCATGAGTGCCACAGCCGCTTGGGGTCTCGGTACTGCAGCGGCTCGCTGAGCAGACGCACCGGGATGCCGCGTTGCGCGGCCGCGATCACCGCATTGGTGTGACGCTGGTCGGTGATGCGGTAGATGATGACATCCAGCTTCTGCTGCTCGAGGTTGTAGTGATTGACGGAGCGATCCGCAAAGGACTCCAACGGAGGGAAGTTCAGCTCGGGATCCTTAGGGAAGACACCGTAGTTCCGGACCAGCGGCCCCGAGATGTTCGCGTAGTTCGCGTACCCGGTGGTGTTGATCCACAGGTCGTCGAACTTCGTGCGGAAGCTGTTCACGACGCTTGTGTCGCTCGTGAAGTAGATCGCTTCGTCAACGTAGTTCGTGTAAGGGGAGCCCGAATACAGCCACGCATCAGAGCTGAAGTTCGCGCCGCTGAACTCGACGATGTTCTGACCGGCGAAGAGCATCATCTTCCAGTGGAGGATGCCGCCGGTGACCTTTTCGCGCATCGGGATGCCAGCGGCCTGCAACTCAGCCAGACGGTCGATGTTGCGGGGTGTGGACGCGTTGGCCTGCGTGTCCATCAGCACGCGAACGGGGACCCCCGCCTGGTGCCGCTTGATGACTTCGCCGGCGACGTATGCGTCTTCCATGAACCAGAACGCCAGGTCGAGTCCGACTTTCTCAGCCCTGATATAGGCGATGAGGATCTCGCGGCAATCCTCGTTGCCCGGATCACAGAGCCGCTCGACAGCCTGCGCGCGAGCGGGCGCCGGAAGAGCCGAGATCAGGGCGACGAAGATGCCGACGAGAGAGAGTTGTTTTAATCGCATAAGGTTTTCCGCACACTCGAGCCGGGCCGTTGAGCGGCTCAAGTTCGTGCTTCTAGTCCAATCGCCATGCCAGAGTTGTAATCTCCGTTGAAAGGCGGATGAAAGCCGGAGAACAGGGGAATTACTGGAAATTCGCGGTGCGGGGCCTCGCAGCCGCGAACGGCGTCGAGAGTGGCGGCCCGAGGAAGTAGGAAACGTTTTGCCCGATTTGTTGCTGTTGACATCACATTGATCGTCGTGTAACACTCCATCCGGATATACGGATGGATGATGTAACGGTGGACCGATCGTGCTGCTGACGCAGGCCGGGATCTTCGACGACCTCAGCACGCTATCGGATGCGACGCGCAGCCGGATGCTGTTTCTGCTCGATCGCCACGAGCTGATGGTGTCTGAGCTGTGCGCGGTTCTGCAGCTCCCGCAGTCCACGGTGAGCCGTCATCTGAAGACGTTGCTCGATGCCGGCTGGGTGAGTTCGCGGAAAGAGGGGACGAGCCGCTACTACACGTTGATGGCGGAGTCACGCGGCCCCGCGGCGCGGCGTCTGTGGATCTTGTTGCGAGAGCAGTTCGGCAACAGCGCCGCGGCCGATCAGGATGCGCGCCGGCTGAAGACAGTCATCAGCGGACGGCAGGCGAAGTCGCGCGAGTTCTTCGAATCAGCGGCCGGGCAGTGGGACAAGCTGCGCGAAGAGTTGTTCGGACGCGCGTCGCACCTGCAGGCACTCCCCGGTCTGCTCGACCCGGAGTGGACGGTCGGCGATCTCGGTTGCGGCACCGGGCCTGCCGCCGCTGCGCTGGCGCCCTTTGTCGCGCGCGTCATTGCGGTCGATCGGTCCGGTGAAATGCTGCAGGCGGCACGGCGCCGCCTGCGTGATTGCCCGAACGTCGAAGTTCGTCGCGGCGAGCTGGAGTCACTGCCGATCGGCGACGCGGAACTCGATGCCGCGACGCTCCTGCTCGTCCTGCACCACTTGTCCGGTCCGGGCGAGGCGTTGCGGGAGGCGGCCCGCGCCCTTCGCCCGGGTGGCCGCATTCTGCTCTGCGACATGCTGCCGCACGACCGCGAGGAGTATCGGCAGCAGATGGGGCACATCTGGTTAGGGTTCGGTGAGGATCAGATCAAGGGATTGCTCGCAGACGCGGGGTTCGGAAAGATCCGGATCGCGCCGCTCGCGAGCAACACGGCGGCAAAAGGCCCGGCGCTCTTCGTTGCGAGCGGGCAGAAGTGATTCGAGAGCGCGATAGATAGATCGATTCTTCGTAAGGAGCAGGTAATGAGCACAGCAGTCCAGGAAGTACACGCATTCGACGCGACCGCGAAGGCGGGCCGTGAACCGTTCAAGGTGAAGGACCTCTCGCTTGCCGAGTTCGGTCGCAAAGAGATCCGTCTCGCCGAGCAGGAGATGCCCGGCCTGATGACATTGCGCGAGCGCTACAAGGGGCAGAACCCTCTCGCCGGCGCGAAGATCATGGGCTCGCTGCACATGACCATTCAGACCGCCGTCCTCATCGAGACGCTCGCCGACCTCGGCGCCGACGTCCGCTGGGTCTCGTGCAACATCTTCTCGACCCAGGATCACGCCGCTGCGGCGGTCGTGGTCGGCCGCCCGGAGACGAAGGGCACGTCCGAGAATCCCCGCGGCATCCCGGTCTTCGCCTGGAAGGGCGAGACGCTCGAGGAGTACTGGTGGTGCACCGGTGAGG
>JACDDJ010000332.1 GCA_013817065.1 Acidobacteriota bacterium | reverse complement strand
CCGCGCCGTGATCGTCAGGTTCGCTCCCGTCACCGCCAGGGTGTAGTTGGTGCTCAGCGCCAGCGTGCCCTGCGTGATCGCGTAGCTGCCGACGTTCTCGCCCGCGGCCCGCGTCAGGCTGCCGGTGAAGGCATCACCGGTCACCAGGCTCCCGCTCGTGACCTTGTAGCTCAGCGCCGGATCGGCCGTCGTCCCATACTCCTTCGTCTGCCCGTCGGCCGTCACCGCGATCGCCCGCGCCGTGATCGTCAGGTTCGCTCCCGTAAACGTCAGGTCGTAGTTTGAGCCGGCCGTGAGGGTGCCGACTTGGATTGCGTACTCGCCGACAGCTTCCCCAGGTACGCGAGTGGGACTACCGCTTAGCGAATCCCCATCCCGCAGTGTTCCGCTGGTGATCGTGTAGGTCAGCGCCGGATCCGTCGCTGTCCCGTACTCCTTGGACTGGGCGACCGCTTTGACGGCAAGGGTGCGTCGGGTGATCGTCAGGTCCGCCCCGACAAACGTCAGCTGGTAATTAGTCCCGGCCGACAACGACCCGAGCTGAATCGCGTAGGTGCCTACACCGTCACCTGCGACTCGAGTCAGAGTGCCCGAGAGGCTGTCTCCCGCCAGCAAGCTCCCGCTCGTCACCCGATATGTGAGCGCCGGATCCGCCGCACCGTAGACCTTGGTCTGCGGATCTGCTGTTACGGTCAAACCCCGTGCGGTGATGTTGGCCATCGTCGTCCAACTGGCGACCGTGCCCAGGCTGTAGTTGCCTGCAGCCGTGCCGCCAAGCGTCGCGCCCGTCAGCGTCACCGTTTTCCCGGTGCCTACCGCAGAGGAGTCGAAAGTCGCCGTGCCACCCGTGAAGTTCACGTTCGCCGCATCCGCCGGCAGCACGCCTGTGACCGTGCGCGTCAGGACTGTCGCTGCCGTCGTGCTGTCGTAGGCCTTGTTGTCCGTGGTGAAGTTCCCGGTGACCGATTTCGCTGAAACCGACAGAGTCGCGCCTGTGGTGTTGACGGTCTGCGCACCCTGACAGGTGTTGCTGAAAACGGCGCGGTATTGATGGCTTGACTGAGAAACCGTAGGCGTGGGCAGCGTCAAGGTTGTTGCCGTTGCACCCTCGACATTCGTCCAAATCCCTCCGCCGTTCGAGCTCACCTGCCACTGGACTGTGGGCGCAGGGTTGCCGGTTGCGGCGGCCGAAAAAGACGCGCTATTGCCGTACTCCACCGATTGCGCCGTTGGCTGGGCAGTGATTGCAGGAACCGTGCACGATGCCGTGAGTTCGAAATTCAACGTTACAGAGCCGGCGCTTCCGTTGCCTGGAGTGATCGTCTTGCGCTGAGCCGTGTATCCCGCCGCTGTGGCCTCGATCGTGAGCGTTGCATTGCCGGCGTAGTTCACTGCCAGCGAGTAAACGCCAGTACCGTTGGTTGTGACCGCAGGTTCCGTACAGTTCGTTACGCATAAGACGGTCGCGTTCGCGATCGGGGGCTTGCCGGTCGCACTGCTCGTCACCGTACCGGTGATCGTGGCTGTACTGGCCGCGCGATAGGGTCCAACGAACGGACCACCGTCCCCCTCGGGCGGCGCACCTACCGGGACGACTTCCTCGAGCGAAACGTCCGCAAGAGCGCGCTCGATGTTGAGACGGCCGTTTCCGGTCTGCTCCTGACTACCCGCCACATCGGCGTTCCGCGCCAGGCGGCCGACGATGACACCGTTCGTGAGTGACGGATCAGCGATCTTCAGCAGAGCTGCCGCACCCGCGACAAACGCGGACGACGCCGACGTGCCGCTCGTCGACAGGACTGAACCGTCTGGACGCAGACCGCTGATGCTCACACCCGGAGCGGCCAGGAACGCGGCCTTGCCGTAGTTGCTCGATGCCCACAGCGCATCCGCCTGATCAGTGGCCGCGACACCAACGACCTTGGCGTCACCGGCGGGGAAAGTGGGAGTCGAGGATGCCTCGTTGCCTGCAGCCGCAACGACAACGATGCCGTTGGCCCAGGCGAGATCGATCGCATCCTGCAGAGACTGGCTGTAGCCAGGATTGCTGAGCGCCATCAGGATGACGTCCGCCTTGTTCTCCACGGCCCAGAGGACGCCGCTGATGACGTCGCTGTCCTGCCCCTCGCCGTTCACATCGAGAACCTGCACCGGCAGAACAGAGGTGTTGGTGTAGGAAACGCCGGCAACCCCCTTACTGTTGTTGCCGATCGCCGCCGCGATGCTCGCGACCCACGTGCCGTGACCGTTCGGGTCGGTCTTGGGATCCGTGCCGAAGGCGGACCAGCCGGCACCCACGCTGATCTCACCACCGGCGCTCGAGACGCCCGTGTCGAGGACAGCGATGCGAGCCGAGCCAATCGGGGCTACTGACGACCACGACGCGTTCCAGCGAATGGTCTCGAGCGCCCACTGGTCGACGTGACCGGGATCCGATGGCGGCGCCGTCTGCGCAATCTTTCGGCGCTGGTCGACTTCGACCCGCTCGACCTCGGCATCACTCTGGAACCGTTGCATCACGCCTTCGAGCGCCGCCGCTGGCACCCGGACGACGTGCAGGCGCAGCGCCCCGATGCCCCGCCCACGCTGTGCACCAGCGCGCGTCATCAGCGCGTCGACGCCCTGGTCCGACAAACCCGGCGCGGTCTTCACCAGCAGCGACACCATCCCGTCGCCCGCTGGCGGCTGCGCCGGCACGCCAGGTTTGGCCTGCGCACCCGAAACCGTACGCGTGTCCTGCCCTGCCACAGGGCCCTGCATGAAGTTCGTGACCGGAAGCAACGCCAGCTTGGCCAGTTTCGGCGCCCAGGTGCTCACCTGCGCCTCGCGCACGGCTCCACGGACACCGGCGGACGACAGCGCCGCAACGGCGGCAAGGACAGCGAGCATCACGGCTAGTTTGAAGGGCGTCCGCGTGCGGGAAAGGGGCTTTGTCTTCATACGTTCTCTTTGCTTTGGTTGACGAATGTAGGAGCTGAGCTATAAGTGAACCCAGAGCCTTCCGTCGGATGGTCGTATTACCACCGCCGAAAGCGATTGCTCTGGAGAGTGCCTGAGGAGTCTACGAGCGAGGCCGCGCAGGAACCATAGGCCGAAAGCCACATCCTTCTATGCTTTTAAGGCATAGCGGTCCTACAACCGGCGATATAGAATGGCGGGCTCACGCGGCAGCAAAGACCCAATCAATGGCCGATCAAGAGGGCTATTCGCCCCGCAACCGCGCCGAGCGCGTCATCTCCGCGGGACGGCTGTTCCTGGCGGTCCTTCTCGCAATTGCGGCAATCCTGGATCCGCCAAGGCCGACGGTCTACCAGCCGCTGCTGCTGGTGATGACGATCGGCTATCTCGCCTATGCCGCCGGGTTGACGATCCTGACGTGGACCCGGCAGGTGACGACGCGCGCGGTTCCGATCGTCACCCATGTCATCGATCTCCTGATCTTCGCCGGCTTCCTCCTCTTCACCAACGGCGCCGACAGCCCGTTCTTCCCTTACCTGATTTTTGGGACGATCTGCGGCGCGATCCGCTGGCATGGGCAAGGCGCGCTGATCACGGGGGCGGCATCGCTCGTCCTCTATATGGGGACGACGCTGGGGAGCGGACTTTTCCTTGCCGCAGGGGACGTCCACGTCGGGCAGTTCCTGGCGCGATGCACGCAGCTCACACTGGTTGCCGCGCTGCTCGGGTACCTCGGGTCCTACCAGTTCAAGCTGCAACGTGAAATCGGAAGTCTCGCCGCCTGGCCGCGCCGACTGTCGACGCAGGAACCACAGGCACTCGAGGAGGCGCTCCGCTATGCCGGCACCGTCCTCGAGGCGCCACGCGTGGTGCTCGTCTGGGAGGAAGGCGAAGAACCGGGGCTGCGCGTCGCAGTGCGCACCGGAGCGGGATTCGACCTGTCCCGGGCCCGGCCCGACGCCTTCGGGGTGCTGGTCGCCGAAACGCTTCAACGATCGAGCTTCGTCTGCACGATCGTCGGCACCCGGAAGCCGCAGGTCCTCCAGCGAGTGCCGGGTGGCTTCCGGTTCTGGAACGGGCAACCGCTGGATGCCGGCTTCCGCCAACGGTTTGACGTCAGCAGTGTCGTGGCGATCCGGCTGTCGACCGAGAGTATCGAGGGCTGGCTCTTTGCTCTCGACCGTCCCCGGGCTTCGGCTGACGATCTGCTCCTCGGCGATATCGTCGGCCGGCTCGTCGCCGGTGGGCTCGAACTGCAGACGCTGCTCGAACAACTGCGCGAGTCGGCGGCGGGCGATGAGCGCGTACGACTCGCGCGCGAGCTGCACGACGGCGTCCTGCAGTCGCTCACCGCCGCATCGCTGCAGGCGCAGCGTGCGCGTCAATCGATCAGGAACTCCCCGGCAGAAGCCGAGCGCAGGCTCGGCATGGTTGTGGATACGATCCTGTCGGAGCAACAGGCCTTGCGTTTATCGATCGAGGATCTGAAGCCCGGTGCCATTCGTGAGACGACGCCGGTGGATGTGATCCCGCGGCTGCGTGAGGCGGCGACTCGCGTCGCGCAGCAGTGGGATATCCGCGTCCATCTCAATTTGCAGCGTGACGTCCCGCCGATCCAGCAGAAGACCGCGCACGAGTTGACGCGGATGCTTCAGGAGGCGCTCGTCAACGCGGTCAGACACGGTGGCGCCAGCGAGGCCACCATCACCTGCGTTCAGCTCGCAGCAGAACTGGTGTTGTCAGTGTCGTACCAGGGCCGCGGCTTTGCCGGCTTCGAGGGCCGGCACGACCTTGACTCCCTCAACCAGATGAAGGTCGGACCGCGCACGCTCAAGGAACGCGTGGCGGCTGCTGGCGGTTCGCTGATTATTGAATCGAACGAGAGTGGTGCCCGCGTTGAAGTCCGTCTGCCCCTACAGGGCGCCTGACATGGTGAAGACGACTGGCTCGTAGGTGGCCGCAACGCCGAACACGTCTCCGCGCGGGTCGACGCGGACCACTCGGGCGGTGCACTGCACCTGTGCGCCGTTCCCACCTGTTGCCAGGGGGAAGACCAGAGGAACTTCGTCGCCGGGCTTAAACGACTGGAGCGATTCGAAATAAACACTATTGGAGCTGAGATCGATCGTCCGACCTGTGCCATCCGCCACCGCGATGGTGGCATCGAGCCTGTAACGGGGCATGCGGCGCCGTTCCTGAATCACGCGTCCTCCGGGGAATCCGAGAAGAGTAGAGCTTCCGGTCCCCCGTGTAAATAGTCCCGTGAGATTCAGAAATGTAATCCGGGGAGGTTTAGGCTCGATTGATCCCCGCCACCTCGTCGTACAAGTACGCGGAGGCGATCACGCCGCCGTGGAAGTTGTTCAAATCCAGCTTCTCATTCGGCGCATGCGCGTTCTCGTCGGGCAGCCCGACGCCGAAGAGGACGGATGGCAGGCCCAAAATCTCCTGGAAGGTCGCGACCACCGGGATCGATCCGCCCTCACGATTGAAGACCGGCGTCTTGCCGAAGCCCTTCTCGATCGCGCGACCGGCAGCCTGGACGAAGGGATTGTCGAACTCGGTCATCCATGGCTTGCCGCCGTGCATCCGCGTCACCTTCACGTCGACGGTCCTGGGCGCGATCTTCTTCACGTAGGACTCGAAGAGCTCCGCGATCTTGTCCGGATCCTGGTTCGGCACCAGCCGCATGCTGACCTTGGCCATCGCGACGGCGGGGATCACGGTCTTCGCACCATCACCCGTGAATCCACCGAGAATGCCGTTGACTTCA
>JACDDJ010000331.1:1470-5743 GCA_013817065.1 Acidobacteriota bacterium | reverse complement strand
CGCGCGGTTTCGATTGCGAGCCCCTCATGATCCGCGAGCGCGGCGCCAGGGAGGACGGTGGACGCGCTGCGCGAACGGCGGATTCGGCGTCCCAGCACGGAGCTTGCCGCACTCACAGCACGCTCCGCGACGGCTCGCGCGGTGGTGTACTTCACACCGACCACGGTGATTGCGCCTGGCGCTCCGTCCTTGGCGTGGTCGCGGATGATTGGCGTGCCGAGCAGGTCCGGCGGCTTGCCTGGTGCCACCGCCGCGGCAACGAGACCCCAGTGCACAAGCGTGATGTGCTCGCGGGATAGCCCGAGGGCAGGGAACGCCTCGTTGGCTTCACGAACGAACGTGTCGATGTCAGCGGTCGATGGTCCTGTCTCCGTGGTCGCCAGCGCGTCGGCGTGAGCGGTGCCGACGATCGAGCAACCCTTCCACGGGACGAGTGTCAACATCCGGCCTGCGGACGTCGGCGCCGCGAGTGCGACTTCCCGTGGGGCGATCGAGGTCACCAGGTTCATTGCGGCCAGCAGCGGGACCGTCTGGCTGCCGCCAAGCATCCGTGCCACGTCGCCGGCGCGCGACCCCGCGGCATTCACCGTCACGGTGGCGCGGATCGTCAACTGCCGGCCCGTTTCTCGATCGCGCGCGGAGATTTCCGTGACCCGGCCTGCCTCGCGTACGGCCTCGATGGCTTCTACGTAACTGACGAGCACGGCTCCGTGTGCATCCGCAGCGGCGGCGACGGCAAAGGTGAGCCGGTCGTTCTCGACCATCTGGTAGTCGTACCACTGCGCCCCACCAGTCAGATCCTTCTGGCGGATGCCGGGAAACAGCTTCAGCGTCATCCCGCGCGAGAGCAGCTTGGCGGGTGGAAGGTGCAGCTCGCGCTCGATACCCGCGTTGCGATCGCGTCCGAGCCAGGCGTCCAGCTTGAAGCCAGCTCTCAGCGCCAATCGTCCCTTCGTGACGGAGCGATAGGTTCCGACGATGAAGGGGAGCGGGTGGACGAACCACGGCGCGATACGGGCGAGAGCGCGGCGCTCGCGGATGGCTTCACGTGCCAGATCAAAACTCAACGATTGGAGCGAGCGCAGACCGCCATGCGCTGTCTTCTGGTGATTGAACGAGATCCCGCTGCCGAAGTCGGCGGCCTCGATCAGCGCCGTGCGCAAGCCCCGGCTTGACGCTTCGCAGGCGATCGACAGGCCGTGAATGCCGCCGCCAATCACGAGCAGATCGAAGGGCCCGGCCTCGAGCCGGCTGACGTCGCGTGGCTGCATGGTCGAGCTTTTACTTTATAGTAAAGATCTCGTGACATCCCCCGGAACATCGTCCACGGCTGACGTTCGTACGTACTGGAACCACCATATCCACGATCTCGAGATCACCAACCATCCGGTCGGGACGCCGGGGTTTTTCAGTGATCTGGATCAGTATCACTTCGAGAAGCTGCACCACCTGCTTCGTCTCGTCGACTTCGACGGGTGGCGCGGCAAGCGGGTCCTCGAGGTCGGGTGCGGCGCCGGTACCGATCTGGCTCGGTTCGCACGCGGCGGTGCGGTCGTGACCGGTGTCGACCTGGCGGCGTCAGCGATCGAACTGGCTCGTAAGAATTTCGAGCAGCAGGGACTCCAGGGCGAGTTCCGGGAAGCGGACGGCGAGAAGCTGCCGTTCGAAGACAACAGCTTCGATCTCGTCTACGCGCACGGCGTCGTCCAGTACACCCCGAATGGAGAACGGCTGGTCGAGGAGTGCCGGCGCGTGCTGAAGTCCGGCGGCGAAGCCGTGTTCCAGGTATACAACCGGGTCTCCTGGCTGAACGCGCTGTCGAAGGTGATGAAGGTGCCGCTCGAGCATGAGGATGCCCCGGTGCTGCGGAAGTACAGCATCTCTGAATTCACCGGCATGCTCCGCGGGTTCTCCCAGGTTCGGATCGTCGAAGAGCGTTTTCCCGTGAAGTCGCGCCTCCACAAGGGATGGAAGGGAATCGCCTTCAATACATTCTTCGTTGCTACCTTCAACGCCCTGCCACGCACGCTGGTGAAGCGATACGGCTGGCATCTGCTGGCCTTCTGCCGTAAATGAGCCACGCAAGCCGGCCATTCACATGGCGCGAGGGTGCGGGCCTCACCCTGTTTGCGATTGCGCTGACGGTCTATTTCACATGGCCGCTCGCGCTTCGGCCGGCCGAGCTCGGACGGTTGGCGCCCGGCGACGGGCAATTCAGCGTGTGGAACATCGCCTGGGTGGCGCACGCATTCACTACTGGTGTGAACGTCTTCGACGCCAACATCTTTCATCCGCACAGGACGACACTCGCGTTCTCCGAAGCAAATCTCGGCGCCGGGCTACTCGCGGTGCCGGCGTTTCTGCTGACGAAGAGTCCTTATGCGGCGCACAACTCGGTGGTTCTTATCGGGCTGACTTTTTCGGTGATCGGGATGTACCTGCTGGCACGCAGGCTGACCGGGAATCGTCCTGCCGCACTCGTCGCTGCAATAGTCTTTGCTTTCTGTCCGTTTTTGTTCGCGAGGACCGCGCACATCCAGCTGATGATGACGGCGCCACTCCCGTTCGTCCTGCTGGCCTTTCACGTCTTTGCCGACGAGACAACCGCCAAGCGGGCCGTCATTCTCGGTCTCTCGATCGCGGTCCAGGCCCTGTTCTGCGCCTACTACGGCGTGCTCGTCGGCTTGATGGTCGGAGTCGGGGTGGTGGTCTTCGCCATCGCCCGCGGTACATGGCGTGAGCCACGGTGGTGGTATCTCGCTGGGCTCGCCGCCGCCGTCGCCATTGTCGTCGTCCTGCCATTCTTTCTCCCCTACATCCGCCTGCAGGATGAAACCGGGTTCGGGCGCACACTGGACGATTCGCGAAAGTACTCGGCCGACTGGCGAGCCTACTTCGCCTCTTCTGCGACCGCCCACGGCTGGATGCTGCCGCTGCTGGGGGGCTGGAGGGAGGTGCTGTTCCCTGGATTCACCGCACTGATTTTCGGAGCGTTCGGCTTGGCGGTCTGCTTCGGGCGCACGAAGCGCACCGACACATCGAGCCCTTCGCCGCTCGGCCGGGACGTGGCCGCGTTCTACCTTGCCGTGCTGGTGCTTGCACTATGGAGCTCGTTTGGGCCTGAAGCAGGCCTCTACACACTGCTGTATCACACCGTCCCGGTGTTCTCATTGCTCCGCGCGCCGGCACGATTTGGCCTTGCGGTGACGCTCGCGCTCTCGGTGTTCAGCGCCGCTGGTGTTGCGGTATTGCTCGGTCGTATCAACGCGGCTGCCCGTACCTGGGTCACGGCGGCGTTGATGATCGTGGCCGTTGCCGAGCTCTCGACCGAGATCCCTTACGACGTGGCCCGACCGGTGCCGCGAGCGTACAAAGTCCTGGCCTCAGCGGATCGAGGCCCGGTCGCGGAGTTTCCCTTTTACCATCTCGCACACGAGCGGTACCGCCAGACTCTCTACATGCTCTTCTCGACCACGCACTGGCAGCCGATGGTCAATGGCTACAGCGACTTCATTCCGGCGGACTTTTTCGAAGGCGCCCGCCTCCTAGAGAACTTCCCGGATGATGCGGGGCTGAACTGGTTGCGAGCACGGGACACCCGGTATGTCGTCTTCCACCGGAACCTGTATGACGATGCCAGCCGCGCCCGCCTCGACGAGCGGCTGACCGTGCATGCGAGGGATTTGCAACCGAAGTACACCTTCGGCCTCGTCCATCTCTACGAAGTCGTCAACTCTCCGGCCATTCCCTGAGCCGGCGTGCGCCGCCGCTGGTCATCTCACCAGGGGCACAGGTAGACACCCGCAATCGACGTCCCACCGGGACACGGCTTCCGCATGATCCGGACGGCTTCGTCCTGGTGCTGGTCGACGATCGTCCGGTACGTGGCGATCCTGACCAGGTCGGCGGACGTAACGATCACGCGTTCGTTCGTCAGGAAGGAAAGTGGGTAGGCGAGCCAGTAATCCGAAGCGGCGTACTTGATTCCGCGAACCTCCAGGTGCCGGGCGATCATGCGCTTGGCGCCGACTGGCGGATGGGAGGCGTAATCAGACAGCAATCGCACTCCCGGGACAGCCGTGAGTAAGGCGCAGGCACACCCCAGCGCCAACCAGGTTCGCCGGAGCGCGGCTGATGAAACGCTGGCCAGGAACCAGCCCGCGAGCCCAACCGCTCCGGCGAGCGACAGTAGCTCGTACCGCAGCAGATCGACGGCGCCGCATCGACCGATGACATAGCCGGTGATCGACAGGCCTCCCAGGAGAACCAGGTA
>JACDDJ010000331.1:0-1460 GCA_013817065.1 Acidobacteriota bacterium | reverse complement strand
AGTCGTATTCGCGCCGCCAGGCGCGATCCGCCAGCAGACGGTGGACGATGCCACCGACTGCGAGGACCAGAGCGGCAGCCGGAAAGATCCAGCCGAAGGACACTCCTTGCGACAACTCGCTGGCGATCCCATGGTCCACCAGTCGTTCGGGACGGGTGCCAAACAGCAGCGGCCAGTGTTCGGTGAGGATCCGCCAGAAACCCAGGGGAATCATCTGCGGATCGAGGCACACGCGTTCGGCCAGTTCGGCGACGTTGCTATGCGGCCGATAGAGGTCCGCGAAGGTGGTCCCCGGACCCGCAGCAGAGGACGAGTAACGCAGAAGCTGCGCGACGATCCAGACTTCGGCCGAGACGCGCAGCATCGACAGCCGCACCTTCACGCCGACCCACGTGAAGAGCGTGCCCTGGACGGCATCGATCGCCAGCAGCGCCACCAGTGCGTAGAGGGTGAACTCCCGTTGCAGGAAGCCGATGCCGAAGATGAGCCCGCACCAGGCCGGACGACTGCGTGTCCTCCACATCAACAGCGCGTAGAGGAGAGGCTCGACGTTCCCGCCACTCGCCTCCAGCAGGCGCGCCGAGGTAATCGGCGCCGGCAGCGCGAAGAACAGCACCGGGACCGCCGCAAGCGCAGGACGGAGACCGCTGTAGCACTCGAGACCGCGCACAAGCAGCAAGGCGATGGCGACGTTGATCGCCAGGATCGGCAGTTTCAGTGCAGCCACCGAGGCGCCGGCAAGGAGAAACACCGGCGCGGCGAGCCACGCCTGCACCGCCAGGATGTGATTAGATCCGTAGAAGAAGACCGGGAAGGCGCGCCCTTCGCTCAGGTGCTTTGCCATCAATCCCATGACCGCCTGGTCGGAATCGAAGTGCGCCTCTTCCCAGAGGACGAAGACCGCCGAGCGAAGCAGGACGATGGCGACGACGACCACCGCCGACAGCAGGCGCTCGCGCGTCCGGTGGTTGCTGGCAGCGGCGGGCATCATGCGAAGCGCTTCATCATAGGCGATCTGGCTTTTGCTCTATATTGCACAGATGCCGCGCATCGCCGTCGTCACGTCGAGCCCGCCCATGGTGGAGGGCGGGCATATGGTGATCGCACGATCGCTGGTTGATGCGTTGCGTGAGGCCGGGCATCAGGCCGACATCATTGTCACGCCGCAAAACCGGTTCGGACGGCAGGCGTCGGCGTACCTGGCGACGTGGCTGACCGACGTGACGATGGCGGACGGGCAGCCCATCGATCAGGTCATCAGCCTGCGCTTTCCGAGCTACGCGGTCCGTCACCCGAAGCACGTGTGCTGGCTCAATCACACCATGCGCGAGTACTACGATCTCTGGGACTCCTTCAGGGCCACGCTCTCGCCACGGGGCTTGATGAAGGAACACGTGCGCCGACGCGGGATGCACGTCGCCGATCGCTACCTCCTTGGACGGAACGTCTCGAAGTTGTTC
>JACDDJ010000330.1 GCA_013817065.1 Acidobacteriota bacterium | reverse complement strand
TCGCGCGCAAGAACAAGAACCCGGCCGTCCGCAAGCAGGCGATGTTCTGGCTCGGGCAGTCAAAGGATCCGAGAGCGATCGAGTTCTTCGCCGAGCTCCTCAAGTAGCACGTAGCACAGCACGTCGCACCCAGCACGCAGCACAGCACGTCGCACGTCGCACGCCGCACGTGCTTTAGTGCACGCCCGGACTCGTCTGCAACAGTGACGGGTCTGCGCCCAGTCTGCGGATCGCCGTTTCCCACATCACCGACGCGTCGACGTCAAAGACGAGATCGAGCTCGACATCTGCCATCAGCCAGGCCGACTGGGCGAGCTCCTCGTCGAGCTGGCCCGGGCCCCACCCCGCATAGCCGGCGACCACCCGCGCCCGTGGTTCGGGATGCATCTCGAGGACGCTCCGCAACAACGCTGGAGACGTCGACAGATACAAACCGTCGATCACCGTGCGGTAGTCAGGATCGGTCGGCGCCTCACCGACAAGGATCCAGCCACGCTCCGGCTGCACCGGGCCGCCGATGAAAAGCGGCAGCCTGTTGCCGTGCGGCACCGGCGGATCGAGTTTCACCATCTCACTGGCCGGCATGTCGGTCGGGCGATTGATGACCAGGCCGAAGGCGCCCTCCGGCAGGTAGTCACAGAGCAGCACCACGGTGCGCGCGAAGTTGGGGTCCTGCATCTGGGGCATCGACAGCAGGAGCGTCGGGCGGAAACCTTCAGTCATCACTAGCTCCGGGCGCATCTCTTCCCGACGGGACTCTTCGTCAGGGAGACGCAGAATGGACGATGGTGGACGGGGTTAGCCACGCAGCTTCTCCACCGCCCACGCGACGTGTTCGCGCACCAGCGGATCTGCGGCCGTCTCTTCGGCGCACGACTCGAGCGCGGCGGCCGCTTCCGGATCCCCTGAGTTGCCGATCGACACCGCCAGGTTCCGCCGAAGGCGGCGAATGCCCGCACGCTTCATCGCACTCCCCTTCAATAGCGCGCGCAGCTCATCGTCGCTCCGCGTCCAGAGCGCGAGCAGCGTTGGGGCATCGAGGCCGGGGCGCGGTTGCCATGGTGCGTCTGACGTCACGGCCGCCTTTCGGTTCCACGGGCAGACGTCCTGGCAGATGTCGCAGCCGTAAGCGTGCGCGCCGGTCCCTTCGCGATACTCACCAGGGATCGATCCCTTGTTTTCGATCGTGAGATAAGAGAGACACCGCCTCGCGTCGAGTTGATAGGGCGCGACGAGCGCATCCGTTGGGCACGCGTCAATGCACAACGTGCACCGTCCACAGTGATCGAGTGCGGGAGTATCAGGCTCGACCGGCAACGCGCAGATAATCGCCGAGAGAAAGAGCCAGGAGCCCAGGTCGCGGTTGATGAGGCAGGTGTTCTTCCCGATCCAGCCCAGGCCGGCATACTTGGCGTAGACGCGCTCCTGGACGGGGCCAGTGTCGACGTAGGCGCGGTGCTCGAAATCCCCGGCGATCGCTCGCAGTGATTCGACCAGCCGGCCCATCCGCGCTTCGATGACGGGGTGATAGTCATCGCCCCACGCGTAGCGGGCGAGAGTCGCCTGCTCTGGCCGCGGGTCCTCGGTCGAATAGGGACGGTCCGCGTTATAGACGGTCCCGAGCATGATCACGCAACGGGCGGCCGGTACTATGGCGCGGACGTCGGCGCGTCGATCCGCATTCCGCGTTAGGTATTCCATCCCGGCGTGATAGCCGCGCTCGATCCATTCCTTCAGGAACTCGAGCTCGGCAAACTGCTCGACCGGCGCGATCCCGCAGATATCGAAGCCAGCAGCTGCCGCGAGCCGTTTCACTTCATCGCGTGACACTTCGGGCATACAAAACGCGTCCCGGCCCCTAGCTCGCCGTCCCCTTCACCAGCTGACGCAGCACGTAGGGAAGAATGCCGCCATGACGGAACGCCTCGAGCTCTTCCGGCGTGTCGATTCGCGCAACCGCAAGGAACTCCGTTACCGTGCCGTCAGGCGCGGTGGCGCGAACGCGCACCTGACCCGCCGGATTCAGGGTCGCACCCATGCCGATCACGTCAAACGTCTCACGTCCGCTGAGCTTCAGCGATACCGCCGTCTCACCGGTCCGGTAGCTGAGCGGAAGGATGCCCATGTTCACCAGGTTGCTTCGGTGGATCCGCTCGAAGCTCTCGGCGATGACAACCTTTACGCCGAGCAGCAGAGTCCCCTTTGCTGCCCAGTCACGCGAGGAACCTGATCCGTACTCTGCGCCGGCAAGGACGATCAGCGGCACACCCTGCTCGCGGTACGACACCGAGGCGTCGTAGATGGTGGTGACCATGTCCTCGGGAAGCGACGTCGTCCACCCGCCTTCCGTGCCAGGCGCAAGCTGATTGCGGAGCCGGATGTTGGCGAACGTTCCGCGCACCATCACTTCGTGATTGCCACGCCGCGCCCCGTACGAGTTGAAATCGCGCGGCTGAACGCCTTTCGAAATCAGGTACTTTCCGGCCGGGCTGTCGGCCGGGATCGAACCCGCCGGCGAAATGTGGTCGGTCGTCACGCTATCGCCAAGCATTGCCAGGACGCGCGCCCCCGTGATATCGGACGGCGGCGTGGGCTCGAGGGTGACGCCCTCGAAGAACGGCGGGTTCCGGATGTAAGTGGAGTCGTCATCCCACGCGAAGCGATCGCCAGAGGGGATCGGCAGCGATCGCCACCGCTCGTCACCATCGAACACCACTTCATACTTCGACCGGAACATCTCCGTCTTCACCGACTTCAGCATCGTCTCCTGGATCTCGCGCTCGGTCGGCCAGATATCCCGGAGATACACCGGCTTGCCGTCGGACCCGGTACCGAGCGGTTCGGAGGTCATGTCGATCTGCATCTTGCCCGCGATCGCGTAAGCAACGACGAGCGGCGGTGAGGCGAGGTAGTTGGCGCGCACCTGCGACTGAATGCGGCCCTCGAAGTTGCGGTTGCCACTCAAGACCGAGGCGACGACCAGGTTTTTCTCACGGACGACGGCCGAGACATGCTCGGGCAGCGGACCGCTGTTGCCGATACACGTCGTGCAGCCGTAGCCGACGATGTTGAATCCGAGCTGGGCGAGATACTCGAGCAGGCCGGACGCCTTGTAGTACTCCGTCACGATGAGCGAGCCGGGGGCGAGGCTGGTCTTGACCCAGGGCTTCACGGTGAGACCGCGCAGGACGGCATTGCGGGCGAGCAATCCGGCGCCTATCATCACGCTCGGATTCGACGTGTTCGTACAGCTCGTGATGGCGGCAATGACGACAGAGCCGTGATCGAGATCGTCGATCCCCGGCGTCAGCTCCAGTGCGACGGCTGTGGCCGATGTGCTTTCAGCCGGCGTCGTGGTTTCGCCGGGTTTGGTTGGCGGCTGCGCCGCCTTCGGCTTGCGCTCAGCCATCATGGTCACGAGCGCCTGCGCGAACTTCACTTTCGACTGCCGGAGCGAGACCCTGTCCTGCGGACGCTTAGGCCCGGCGAGACTCGGCTCGACCGAGCAGAGATCCAACTCCAGCGTCGCACTGTAGATCGGATCCGGCGCATTCTCGTTTCGGAAGAGACCCTGTTCTCTGGCGTAGGCCTCGACGAGTTGAACGTCCGACTCGTCGCGCGCGGTCAGGCGCAGGTAGTCGAGCGTCATTTCATCGATCGGACAGATCGCGATCGTTGCACCGTATTCGGGGGACATGTTGCCGAGCGTGGCGCGATCAGCAATCGTCAGTGACGCGAGCCCAGGGCCGAAGAACTCGACGAACTTACCGACAACGCCGAACTTTCGCAGCCGCTCGGTAATCGTGAGCACCAGGTCGGTCGCGGTCGCGCCTTCGGGCAAGCGGTCGACCAGGCGGAAGCCGACGACCTCCGGGATCAACATCGAGATCGGCTGGCCGAGCATAGCCGCCTCCGCTTCGATGCCGCCCACGCCCCAGCCCACGACGCCCAGTCCATTGACCATCGTTGTATGTGAGTCGGTCCCCACCAGCGTGTCGGGGTAAGCGAGGACGCCCCCGTCAGTTTGTTCCTTGAACACCACCCGCGCCAGGTACTCGAGATTGACCTGGTGAACGATCCCGGTATCGGGCGGGACGACCCGGAAGTTGTCGAAGGCTTCCTGACCCCAGCGCAGGAACGTATAGCGCTCCTTGTTGCGCGTGAACTCGAGCGCGGCGTTGAGGTCTGCGGAGTTGATCTCCACGTAGTGGTCCACCTGGACCGAGTGATCGATGACCAGCTCGACCGGCTGTAAGGGGTTCACCTTCGCCGGGTCGCCGCCAAGTCGAACGATGCCATCGCGCATGGCGGCGAGGTCGACCACCGCGGGCACCCCGGTGAAGTCCTGCAGCAGCACCCGGGCGGGCGCAAACGCAATCTCCTTCTGCAGTCCGGAGCGGACGTCCCACCTGGCGAGCGTCCGGATATCGTCCGCATCGACAAAGCGGCCATCCTCTCGCCGCAACAGGTTCTCGAGCAGGATCTTGAGCGAGAACGGGAGCCGGGCGATCTCTGGAAAACCGGCGCGCTCGAGCGCCGCCAGACTGAACACGTCGACGGTGCTGCCGCCCGCGGTGATACGGCTGCGTGTATTGAAGGAATTGAGCGAGGCCATCCTTAGATCATTTCGCACTCGGCCTTGCTATTCAAGGAGGACCGGCCGCGTCCGGGCGGTACGCGGATTGCGACGACTCCTGCGGAGGCTAACGCATGGCAAACCAGGACCGACCCAACCAGAGCTCAAACAAGTCGAAGGCGGAAGGAGAACGCTGGAGCTCGGAGGAGAACAGCATTCGAAATGCCGATCAGGATGAGGTGCCTGTTCAGCAGCACGACGGCGATGACACCGCTGATGCCGGCGGCATAACGAACCGCCCGCTCTCCGAGGAGATCAGCCATCAGGAAGACTTGCCGCAGCGCGGAACGGCTCGCGACAGTTCGGGTGATCCCGACGCCACGCGGCCCGAGGGTGATTACGCGGAGCGTGACCGGTGACGGCCGGCCGGAGAGCACCGCAACACGACCCTACCGCTGAGCGCATCGCCGACCAGTCCACCCAGGACGCTGGCGGTCTCCACAAGGACGTGGACGGCATCCGGCCCGGACCTGGTGCTGGACCCGGTCCCGAGGTCGTACGGGACGCGGACGACACCGCCTACCGTAATGACGAGGACCTCTACGAGACACCTCGCCGCTACGATTCAGGGGACAATGACGACCACCCGGTGATGCCCCCGGACGAGTCGAGCCTGAACACCAAGTTGTAGCGGCACACGGATCACACCGAGACAGAGGATCGAAGCGGTCGTCTCTCGATGTGGTCCGTGCTGCTTCATCCGTGTGCTGTTGTGTGCTGTGCCATCTATCCGATCTGCACCTTAGAGACGCTCGTGATCTGGACGCGTTCGGGCGGCAGCTCGACTCGGCGACGGTGCAATCGGCAGAGCACGTAGCGATCACGGGTGACCTGCTCGACCGCTGGGACGAACCGCTGCTCGAAGGCGCGTTGGACGCGCTCGGTACGCGCGGACTGCTCGACCCGCAGCGCCTCACCATTCTTCACGGCAACCACGACCTCGCATCGAGCGGCGGCCATCCCCGCCGCAGCGCCGACCTGTGGCGGCTCGCGCTTCGCTTCTGGGATCCGCCGCCGTTGATCCGCCGACGGCGCCGCCAGTTCTACGAAGCGATTGCCCGGCGCAGCGAAGGGATCGCGTCCCCTGCCCATTTCTGAAGACGCTTCGGTCAGGGCTGCGT
>JACDDJ010000329.1 GCA_013817065.1 Acidobacteriota bacterium | reverse complement strand
ACTCGGGGGAGTGCGGCCGCTGGACCTCGCTGCGGACCGCAGCCGCCGGTCTTGGTGAGGATCAGGGACGCAGCTGCCAACTCCGTCGCCACTTCCGCGGCAGCTGGCGTCACGACTGCCGCCCCGCGTGCCGCCGGCGTCCCCTTCGTATGTTTCACCACCGCGCCGGACACCGTTGCGGCGCCCATCGCGCCGACCGTGATCTCGGCGCCATGGGTGAACTTCCTGCTGCCAATCGTCAGGACGGGCGGCGCCGAGAGCTCGGGGCGCTCCATCGAGATCGTCTGAATGTATCCGCCGTTATCACCCATCGGCTCGAGCCCGAGCCGCCGCAGATGTGAGGCGACATACGTCACCGCGATCCACTCGTCACGGGTGCCACTACCCCGCCCGTTCATCGCGTCGCTCGCGAGGAACTCCATGTGCGCACGAACCGAGGACTCCTGGATGACGCTGCCGTCCGCCGATCCGCCGGGTCCGGACGTGCTGGAGCTGCGCATGGCGCAGCCGGTGGACAAGACAACGAGGGTGGCGCAGACGAAAAGTTTCACGGCGCCATCTTAAACTTCCAACCGCCAACGACCAACCTTCAATCTTGGAAGTCGGTAGTTGGTAGTTGGTAGTTGACGCAGCGTTTACTTGCCTATTGCGAAGAGATGTTTCTCACCGCGGATGTAGACGCGGCCGTTGGCCAGCGCGGCGGACGAATAGACCGGCTCATCGACGCTGTTGGTGCGGACGATCTCGTGTTTCGGGCCGGCCTTCAGCATGAAGGTGTCGCCGTCCTCGCTGGTCATCGCGATCATGCCGCTGTATGCGACCGCCGATCCCATGAAGTGCGTTGGCTTGGGCGGACGTCCACCTTCGTAGACGATCTTGCCGGTAGCGGCGTCGAGGCAGGTGATGATCCCGTTGTCGGTCGAGAGATACACGTAGTCCTCATAAAGGATGTTCGAGAGCACGTAACCGGTGCCCTTGGTGTACTCCCAGATGATGCGCTTGTCGTCGGGCACGTCCCCGGTGCGGATCGCGATTGTCCGTTTGGCGGGATAGCCTGCCGTCACGATCACCATGTCCTTGCCGACGAGCGGCGCGTGAATGGCGTTACTCTCCACGCCCTTCGTTCTCCACAGTTCCTTGCCGGTAGAGGCGTCGTAGGCGATCACGTGCTGGGAGGCGTTCGTGATCAGTTCGGTACGGGTCCCACTCTTGACCAGCACCGGTGTGGACCAGCTGATGTCGACCGGTCGCGGCGTCTTCCACACTTCTTTACCGGTCACCTTGTCGTAGGCGGCGACCACCGACGTCTTCTCGTCCTGGTCGCGCTGGATGATCACGAGGTTCTCGTGCAGGACCGGCGAGGTTCCGGTGCCGAGGCCCAGCGTGTGAAACTTCTCGACGACTTTCCAGGCCGGCTTGCCGCTGAAGTCGTAGGCATAAAGCCCTTCGGGACCGAAGTACGCAAAGATCATCTTGCCGTCGGTGATCGCGGTCGGGCCGGCGAAGGTGCTGCGGCGATGGCGGGCGTCGAACACCGGGCCTTCGTACGCGGTCTGTTCCCATACCACCTTGCCCGTTTTTGTTTCGATCCCGAGCACTTTGAGGGTGTGCGTCTTGTCGCCAGACACCGACTCCGGGTGCGGCTGCTTGATGCGCACCGATTCGGGCACCACACCCGGGATCACTTCTCCTTCGATCGCGGTAGTCAGGAAGATCCGGTCGTTCCAGACGATGGGTGACGAGTAGCCGTGCGGAAGCTCCGTTTTCCACGCGATGTTCTTGTCGGGCGCCCATTCAGTCGGCAACTGCGTCTCGGTCGAGATGCCCTGCCCGTTGGCACCACGCCATTGAGGCCAGTTCTCGGCGGCAACCGCCCCCCCAAGCACAAATGACAAGAACAACGTGAGTGGCGCGATACGGCGCATGAAACGGACTCCTCGGTCTGATGGTATCTGAAGGTGTACGGCCGGGTGGCCGGACCGGCCGATTATAGACGTCGGCGCCAGAAAAACCCTGGGACGGTGACGAAAGCCGCCCCAGCGCGGATGAACTGGTGCTCGCGCGTGACTGGCCGCACGGTCGGCCGGACCCTGCAATTTCTCGTCAAAACCGGGTGTTATCCTTGAGGACGCCTATGTCATTGAAAGTCTCACGCGGGGTTCGTGTCTGGGTGGCGGCAGCCCTTCTGTTGCCGGCAGCTGCAGTGTTGAACGGATCCGACTGGCCCGACTGGCGCGGGCCGGCGCGCACCGGCGCCTCGACGGAGAAGGGCCTGCCGGAAAATTGGTCCCCCGCTGGCGAAAACCTGGCGTGGCGCGTGCCAATCGGTGGCCGATCGTCTCCGGTCGTGTTCGGCGACCACCTCTACCTGCAGACCTCATCGGGATCGGGTGCGACCCTGCAGGAGCGGATCATCTGCTTTAACGCCGACACCGGCGAGCAGCTCTGGGAGCATCGCTACAACCTCTTTACCAGCGACGCACCGGCCCATCGCATCGCCTGGTCCTCCCCGGCGGTCGACACCACGACCGGTAATGTCTTTGCGATCAGCGGCGGCGGGCTGCTGATGTCGCTCTCGCCCGACGGCAAGCTGCTGTGGGAACGGTCACTGGCCGAGGAGTTCGGCATGTGGACGACGCACGGCGGCCGGATGTCGTCGCCGATCGTCGATGGTGAGCAGGTGATTGTCAGCGGCCTGACCTTCATGTGGGGCGCCTCGGCGAACGGTGCGCACCGCTTCCTGTCGTTCGACAAGAAGACCGGGCGGACCAACTACGTGAGCGCGCCCGAGGGACGGCCGACCGACACGATCTACGCAAATGCGTACGTCGCCGACGTCAACGGCGTGCGTACCTTCTTCTCAGGCGGCAGCGACGGTGCGATGCACGCGATCAAGATCAACACCGGCGAGAAGATCTGGAGCTGGCGCGTCAGCCAGCGCGGGCTCAACACCGCGGCGCTCGGCGTCGGCGACGACATCATCGTCGCGCACAGCGAAGAGAACCTCGGCTCGAGCGAGATGGGAATGATCGCCGCGGTGCCGATGGCGTCGAAGGGTGAACTCGCCGACAAGGACGCGCGGTGGCTCACCCGTGGCATCCAGGCCGGCTATGCCTCTCCCGTAACCGACGGCGAGCGACTCTACGTTCTCGACAACGGCGGCGTCCTGATTGCTGTGGATCTGAAGACGGGCAAGCCCCTGTGGCATGAGAGCCTCGGCACCATTGCGAAAGCTTCACCGGTATTCGCCGATGGCAAACTCTACGTCGGCACTGAGAACACCGGCGACGCCGGCGGAAAGTTCTTCATCATCCGTCCGACGGCAGCGAAGGCCGAAATCCTGGACCAGGACTGGCTCGGGACACCGGAGAAGTCTGAATTGATCATCGCGTCACCGATCGTGGCGCGAGGGCGCGTCTACGTGACCTCGATGGACGCGCTGTACGCGATCGGACCGAAGGGTGCCGCGAAGGCCTCGCCGCCCGCACCCGCGCCCGTCACACCGGCGCCGGCGCCGGCCGGGCCCGCCACGGTCGCGCTCGTGATGCCGACCGACGTGATCGTGAAGCCCGGGGAATCGCTGGCGTTGACCGTGAAGTTGTTCGACGCAAACGGCAACCCGGTGGCCGGTGGCGCGGACGCGACCTGGGCACTCGAGAATCTGAAGGGCACGGTCGCCGGCGGCAAGTTCGTGGCGGACCCGACGGCTGGCGGACAAGCCGGCATGGTCAAGGCAACCGCTGGCGCCGTGAGCGCCGCGGCGCGGGTCCGCGTGATCCCCGATATCCCCTGGACCTTCGACTTCGAAGATGGGGCCGTTCCCTCGCATTGGATCAACGCGGCCGGCAAGTTCGCCGTCCGTGATGAAGAGGGCAGCAAGGTCCTCGTCAAGCTCGCCGAGAACCCCTTCGCCTTTGCCAAGCGGACACGGCCGTTCTTTGGTTCGCCCGAGCTCAGCAACTACACGATCGAAGCCGAGGTGCGCTCGAAGGACCTTCGCCGTGTGATGTCGGACGTCGGCATCGTCGCGCAGCGCTACGAGCTGGTCCTGTTCGGCAATCACCAGCGGCTCGAACTGCAGCCGTGGCAGCCCGAAACTCAGCGGACGGTGAAGAAGGCCTTCACCTGGGCGAAGGACACGTGGTACGTGATGAAGCTCGAAGTCCAGTCGATGGACGGCACGAACGTCCGTGCCCGCGGCAAGGTGTGGCCGAAGGGCGAGCCGGAGCCGGCCGAGTGGACGATCGAACGCGTCGATCCTATCGGCAGCTTGAAGGGCAGCCCGGGCATCTACGCCGACGTGCCGAACGCGGATCCAAAGGGCGGCTCCGAGGTTTACTACGACAACATCAAGGTCTACCCGAACAAGAAATGAATTCCATGATTAAGAAAACATCTCTCGTGGTGCTGGCGATCGCGGCCGGCGGTTCCATTGCGGCGGGCGCATTCTCGGATCCCGGTCCCGAGTGGCCGATGTGGGGCGGCACCGCCGACCGCAACATGGTGTCGACGATGAAGGGCTTGCCGACGACGTGGGACCTGAAGTCCAAGAAGAACGTGAAGTGGATGGCGGAGCTCGGCTCGCAGACCTACGGCAATCCCGTCGTCTCCGGCGGATACGTCCTCGTTGGCACCAACAACGAGGCGATGAAGGATCCGAACATCAAGGGCGACAAGGGCATCCTGATGGCGTTCCGTGAGTCGGACGGCCAGTTCATGTGGCAGGCCGTCCACGACAAGCTGGCCGCTGGTCGTGCCAACGACTGGCCGTTTCAAGGGATCTGCTCGTCGCCGCTGATCGAGAACGGCGTCGTCTATTACGTATCGAATCGCGGCGAGGTGATTGCCGCCGACCTCGACGGATTCCGGGACGGGAAGAACGACGGCGTCCAGGACGAGAAGCTCACGCGCGAGGTCGATGCCGACATCATCTGGCGCTACGACATGATGAACGAGCTCGGCGTCATGCAGCACAACATGGCGAACTCGTCGCCGGTGTCGTTCGAGAACATGATCTTCGTGAGCACCTCGAACGGGCAGGACGAGAGCCACGTCAACGTCCCCTCACCGCGCAGTCCCGCCCTGATCGCGATCGACAAGACAACCGGCAAGCTGGTGTGGGAAGACCAGGGCGTCGGCGAGAATATCCTGCACGGCCAGTGGTCGTCGCCGGCCGTCGGCAAGATCGGCGACACGATGCAGGTGGTCGTCGGCCAGGGCGACGGCTACGTCCGCGGCTTCGAGATCAAGACCGGCAAGCGGCTCTGGGAGTTCGACCTGAATCCCAAGGAATCGGTCTGGCCGAAGACGCGCAACGAAGTGATCAGCACCCCGATCATCGTCGGCAACGTCGTCTACATCGCCAACGGTCAGGACCCCGAGCACGGCGAAGGCACCGGACATCTCTATGCCATCGACGCGACCAGGCGCGGCGATATCAGCCCGGTTATCCAGAAAGAGGAGAAGGTCAGCGAGAAAGATCCGAAAACCGGCGAGATGAAGCAGGTCGTGCGCAAGAAGTCGGAGCCGAACCCGAATAGCGGTCAGATCTGGCACTACGATGACATCCGCCGGTCGATCTCGACCGGCGCGCTCCTCAACGGCGTCCTGTTCTACTCCGACTTCAGCGGCTTCCTTCACGCCGTGGACGCGAAGACCGGCAAGCAGGTCTGGAAGCACGACATGTTCGCCGCCATCTGGGGCTCGCCGATGGTCATCGACGGCAAGGTCTACCTGGGCGACGAGGACGGCGACGTCACGATCCTGAAC
>JACDDJ010000328.1 GCA_013817065.1 Acidobacteriota bacterium | reverse complement strand
TAATCCCGAGTGGCACCGAGGTCATCACCGCGGCCGCGATGATGGCGCCGTCCACAAACGTGTGAAAGGCATCCCCGACGATGACCAGGGAAGCAGCGCTGCTGGTGTGTGCTTCGCACTCATGGCCGTGGCCGTCGTGGCAGTGACGCCAGAGCACCAGCTTCTCGAGCAGAAAAAAAGTGAGGACGCCTGCCAGCAGCGTCCCGAGTGCCACCTGCGGTGGCAATACTTCGAGCGCTTCGGGCAGCAGGGCCAGCAGCGCGACGCCGAGCAGCGTTCCTACGGCGTAGCTGATCGCCCAGGGAACGATCTTCGAACGGAGGCTGTCACCCGCGAGCAGGAAGGTCGATGCCGCGAGCAGGCCGCCCAGGCTGCCGAGTACGCTCAGCCCCACGGCGACCATGTAGATTTGCACCGCGGAATGATATCAGCGGCATCATGGCGTCGCGACAAATCCCCGCCGCGCGCGGACGAGGAAGCGGCCGTTCCCGACTTCCACCCGGATGGCGTGCCAGCGACCATCCTTGACGCCGTTCGAGGCATAACCCAGGTAATACTGCCGCGAGAGTTCATCGGCGATGCCGGCCGTTGCCGGATCGAGATCGCGAGGATCGCGGATCACTTCGGTGCGGCCACCGCTGTCGTCGGTGATGTCGCGCAGCGCGGCAACGTTGACGCGGTCGTCAGGGGTCACGCGCGTGTTGCGCGGCGCCGATCCGCCCGGCGGGATCACCGGTGGTGTTCCCGGCGGGAAGCGCGTGCCAGGGCGGGCCGGTGGCGGCGCCGGAAGCGGACGTGACGGTGGCCGCCGCGCCCCGGGCCGTGGAAACGGGAGGGGGATCGGACGCTGCTGGAAAGCCGTCTCCAGCAGACCGCCGAGGGATCGTCGTGGCCTGGCCGGTTCGGTGGTGAGCTGCGTGTCGATGCCGATCGCGTAAACCAGGACCTCGGTCTCGCGGATCTGTTCCTTCAACGCAATGATCGCTGTGCGGCTGCTCGTGTCGTTGCCGTCAGAGATGATGAGCAGCGCCTTTTTCCGATGCTTGCCAGCTTGCACGAGGGGGATGGCCTCGGAGACGGCGTCGTACATCGCCGTGCCGCCGCGCGGCTGGATCTGGTTCAATGCCGCGCTGACGCGCGCACGGTCGGTGGTCCATTCGTGGACCAGTTCAGGCGAAGTGTCGAATCGGTAGAGGAACACCTCGTCCTCGGGGCCGAGAAGGTCCCTGAGGAATCGGTTGAGCGCAAGCTTGGCGGCGGTCATCTTTTCGCCAGCCATGCTGCCGCTGGTGTCGAGGATGATCCCGAGGCTGACCGGCACGCGCTCGTTGTTGAAGTGAGTGATCTCCTGCGGCTGGTCGTCCTGGAAGACGCGAAAATCCTCCTTGCGCAGATTCGGGACGAAGCGGCCATTCGCGTCGGTGACGGTCGCGGTCACGTTGATCAGTTCGACGCCGGTGCGGAACTTGAACGCCTGCTCGTTCTGCTGCCCAAAAGGCGTCGCCACGGTGGCGGCGAGGAACACGAGAACAGCCAATGTGCGGATGCTGGTCATGGCGCTTGCTTTCGTGCGACGGTCTCAGTGTTGCGACGGTCCACGTGGTTGAGGACGCGGTCATCGCCGGCTCGGAAGCCGACCCGGTATCGCGCAACAGCGGCCGCCGCCGGAATGCGGATGACGAACGACGACTCTTCGCCCGGGCCGAGCGTCGTGAAGTCGATTGGGGCACGGCTGCTGGTGAGCGCGCCGCCGTCAGCGGCAAACAGCACGGCCGTCGCCTGGACATTGGCGAGTGGTGCGCTGCCGCGCGGATTCTGCACGAGACCGCTGATCACCAGCGTCCCGTCCTGCTGGGTGTGTTGCAGTGACAGCAGCTCCAGCGGCTGCGCAGTTCCCGACGTCGCTGCCTGACGCGTCGGCTGGGCTTCAGATGTGGATGATCCGAGCCCTCGCCATCCAAGAAACACCGCACACACGATCGCGGTCATCGCGCCAATGACGGCGAAGCGCCGTGGCCAGGCGGACGGGGCCTGGTGCTCCTCGAAGATTTCAGAGAAGATCGCCGGACCGGTGGTCGGCTGCGGCGGGCCCGGACGCAGCTCGAAGTCATCGAGCACCGGAGCGCGCCGTCTCGCGCGCTGTGCGGCATCGATCCCGGGCTCCGAACCGTTCGCGGCCAGCTGCTCGAGCATCTCGACTCGGGCGGCGGATCGACGCCGCTCCAGGCGCAGCGTCCGCACGAGCACTGCGCCCATCCCGGCAGCCATCGCAAGCGACAGCGCCGTTACCGTGACCAAGATCGTATCCATTGCCAAGCTCCCCGCACTCCGCACCCTCGCCGTGAGTTGCCCCGCACCCGCAGCGTGGGTGGCCCGCATTCTCAGCGTTAGTTCCTACCGCAATTTGAACGCGACGGCGACTTCAACCATCACGTCCACGGGCACGCCCTGCCGGCGCGCCGGCGAGAAGCGCCACTGCTTCACTGCATCTACAGCGTTGCGATTCAGTCCGCCACCCAGCCCCTCCAGGACTTTCACGTCGCCGACGCTGCCGTCGGCCCGCACGACGATCTCGAGAACGACGTCTCCGGAGATCCCCTGCCGGCGCGCCTCCTCGGTGAACTCGGGACGAATCTCTCTCAAGAGTTCGGGTGCACTGACGCCGCTGCCTGGCCGATAGGGACCACCGCCTGTGCCTCCGCCACTGCCGGGTCCGATACCCGTCCCTGTGCCCTCACCGATCCCGCTACCCTGCCCCGACCCGGCGCCCCCGCCTGACCCCGTTCCCTGACTTTCTGTCTGAGCGGCGCTCTCACTCAGGACGCCGCCGCGGTCGCGTGCGTCGGACGAGGCGTTGACCACCGGCGCGACGACCTGGGGTGTGACGGGGGGTGGCGCCGGAGGCGGAGGCGGTTCTTCCCTCCGGTAGACCGGCCGGGGCATCGGTGGCGGCACCGGTCGCGCCTCTGCGACCGGCTTCCGCGTAGTCAAAGGCTTCGGCGGCGGAACCGGGCTCTTCAGTTTTGCCGTTCCCTTCATTTCTGCTGCCACGGCTGGTTTCTGCAGCTTCAACCCGCCGCCGCCGCCGCCGCCGCCGGGGCCGGGTATCGCGAGGAAGACGAGCCGTGACGGCTGACTGGGTTGGGGTTCATCAGCCTTCGTCGAGATCCCGAACGTCGTAATCAGGACGATGACGCCGAGCATGGCCGCGTGCAACGCGCTCGAAGCAGCCAACGCGGGTCCCGGCGAGCGCTCACCGGCAATCGGCGGGGCGAACAGGTCCGGTTTGTCGCCGACCTTCACCCGGTTCCGCAGGATCCGTATGCAACGGAGCGATTGACTCGCGGAGAGAAAGCCATCGGCCGCACGCACCTGGCCCGCGGCAATCAGCGAGCGAACCGCGGCAGGGGCGACGCCTGCGGCGCGCGCAACTTCCGGCACGCTGAAAACGTCGGCCGCGGCAGATCTGGGCAACATGGGACTTGTCAGGTGTTCGGGGGGCAAAACCCTTGCCGCGCGGCAACGACGTGCGCTGCGGCCCGTTACTCGTTTTCTCGGCGGATCTTTGCCGAAGCTGTTGCGAACGTTCCGCTCCGGCTGTATTCCCGTTGAGACACTGACGTGCGGAGGGGACAGAAAGTCTGAATTGACGATTGCGGATGGCGGATTGCGCCACCTCTAGCGTCGACGCTACGTGCTGCGGGCGCCCTCGACGAAAAGCAGGCCCTGGCGGTCGGCCAGGGTGTGAACGGCTCGAAAGCCGGCGGCGGTCAGTAGCGCCTCTACTTCGGAGGCCGCCATGCTCGAGCCGCTGCCGAGGAGCCCCGCGATCCCGTTCCGTCGTCCGGGCTGGATCACTACGCAGCGGCCGCCGCCGCGCAGGACTCGTGCGGCTTCGGCGAGGCATTGGCCGCGGCGTCCGGTGTCGAGACGCGGCAGCAGGTGATTGACGACAGCAATGTCGAAGCTGCCAGCCTCATACGGCAGTGACGTCACCGAAACGGTCTGGGGCTCGACGAGCCCGCCCTCACTTTCCGCGAGACTGACGGCCCGCTGCACGCGCGCTTCGTCATCGTCAACCATGCAGGTGCGGCCGGTGAGGCCCGGCTTCAGCGCAAGCTGCGCGAGAACTTTTGGAGCGTCCGCGCCGAGCACGAGAAGCCGATCACCCATGCGCACCGCTGCCATGACGATGATCAGGGGTTCCGAAGGAGTCGTCGATTTTCTCAGCTTCAACATGCCAGATGCCGTGGCGCCGCCGCAGGGTAATGAGGTGCACACGCGCCGCGCGCCTGGGGCGTCGCCGGATGAGTCGATGATATAGTTCCTCCCGGTGAAAAAGCCCCAGAAAATCGCAGACGCCAAGGGCAAGCTTGGCATTCTTCTCGTCGGTATGGGTGCAGTGAGCACCACGACTATTGCGGGCGTTTTGGCGATTCGGAAAGGCCTGTCGAAGCCCATCGGCTCGTTGACCCAGATGGGTACCGTCCGGCTCGGTAAGCGCACCGAGGGCCGCTCGCCACTCATCAGGGATTTCGTCCCACTGGCATCGCTCGATGATGTCGTGTTCGGTGGGTGGGATATTTTCGAAGACAACGCGTATGAAGCGGCGAAGACCGCCGGCGTTCTCGACAAGGACCTCTTAGAGCAGATTCGCCCCGAGCTCGAGGCGATCAAGCCGATGTCCGCCGTCTTCGATCGCCGCTACGTGAAGCGGCTCGACGGCCCCAACGTCAAGAAGGGCAAGAATAAGAAGGATCTCGCCGAGCAGCTCATCGAAGACATGCGCCGCTTCAAGCAGGAGAACGGCTGCGATCGCTTGGTGATGGTGTGGTGCGGGAGCACCGAGGTGTACCTGACTGAAACACCGGCCCACGCCAGCGTTGCCGCATTCGAAGCGGCCCTCGAGGCGAGCGATGATTCCATCCCCTCGAGCATGATCTACACCTACGCGGCGCTGCGCGAGGGCGTGCCCTACGCGAACGCCGCGCCCAACCTGAGCGGCGATGTGCCTGCGATGCTGGAGCTCGCGGCGAAGAATGGCTGCCCGGTGGCGGGGAAGGACCTCAAGACCGGTCAGACCTGGATGAAGACGCTGGTCGCGCCAGGGATCAAGGCGCGCCTCCTCGGTGTCGAAGGCTGGTACTCGACCAACATCCTCGGCAACCGCGACGGCGAAGTGCTCGACGATCCGGAGTCGTTCAAGACGAAGGAAGAGAGCAAGAAGTCCGTCCTCGACTACATCCTGCAGCCTGCCTTGTATCCGGACCTCTACGGCAAGATCGATCACGTCGTGCGGATCAATTACTATCCACCGCGCGGCGACAACAAAGAGGGCTGGGACAATATCGACATCTACGGCTGGCTCAATTACAAGATGCAGCTGAAGATCAACTTCCTGTGCCGCGACAGCATCCTGGCGGCGCCGATTGTTCTGGACGTCGCGTTGTTCCTCGACCTCGCGCAGCGCGCCGGCATGTCGGGCATCCAGGAATGGCTCTCGTTCTACTTCAAGAGCCCCCAGCACGCGAAGGATCTCTATCCCGAGCACGACCTGTTCATCCAGCTCATGAAACTGAAAAACACGCTCCGCTACCTTCGCGGTGAGGAGCTGATCACGCATCTCGGTCTGGAGTATTACGACTAATGGATTCCGGCAGGCTGCAGCCCGCGCTTCTTGGTGGTGCCTTCATCGGCGTCATGTCGGCGCTTCCGATCGTCAACATGGGGAACTGCTGCTGCTGCCTGTGGGTGCTGGCGGGGGGTGCGCTCGCCGTTTACC
>JACDDJ010000015.1 GCA_013817065.1 Acidobacteriota bacterium | reverse complement strand
GGATATTTGTCGATGACGCTGCGGAACAGCTCGGCGCCCGTGGCGTAGTCGTGACGCTGGAGTGCCTGGACGCCGCGCTCGTAAATGGCGACTGCCTCATAGAACCCGGGCTTTCTGGGTGCAACCGGGGCCGGCGCAGCAGGCTGAACGGGCGCGACCTGCACTTTGGCCGCAGGCTTCACGGCCTTCAGCAGCTTGACGGGCTTAGGCGGCGTGGCCGCGGCGCGGCGAGCCGCTGGCTTCGGCGCGGGACGGCCCTTGACCTTGGTGGCCGAGCCGCGGGAAGACCGCGGTGCCGGACCCTTTCGGGCCGTTGCCTTCTTTTTTACCGAGCGAGAGGAAGCCCCCCGCTGCTGTTTCGCCAAGCCTGTCTGCCTCCTGCCGAAGAGCGTGCTCCGGCGGGCAAAAGTAACAAATTGGCGATGAAACGGTCAAGGAAGATAAGCAGTGGCGAGAGGCGAACGAAGTTGGTCACTCGGCCAAGCTCCGCTGCCTCTCCACGGCCGCGAAAACATCCCTGGTGCTGACTGAGAACTTCAAAGCGGCAGACTTCAGCGCCTCGCGGCGACCGAGCCCTTCTTTATGGGTCAGTCGATCGAATTCACGAGCGATCGCTTCCGGGTCTGGGGTGACGGCGCCCCCAGTCGGTTTGTCGTTGGCCGGGTAGATAATCAGCACGAACTCGCCCAAGGCCGGCGGAGGGGTCTCGAGCCACCTTTTTATAGGTCTAACGGCCAATGTTTCGTGGCGCTTTGTTAATTCGCGTCCAATTGCCACCGTCCGATCACCCATCTCTGATGCGATGTCCCGGAGCAAGGCCTCAATTCTGTGTGGAGCCTCGTAGGCGACGAGAGGAAGGGCGTGCGCTGTCAGGTTTAGGAGCCACGATTTTCGTGCGTTAGACCTACTGGGCGGAAAGCCGACAAACGAGAAACCATCCGGTCCGATGCCTGCCGCCGAAATGATCGCAGTGATCGCGCTAGGCCCAGGGATAGGCTGAACGGTGATCCCGGCGTCGTGAGCAGCTCGGACGAGTCGCGCCCCGGGGTCAGAGATGACGGGTGTTCCTGCATCCGACACGAGAGCAATGCTTTCTCCGCCCTGGATACGTTCGAGCAGCCGCGAAGCCTTTGCATGCTCGTTGTGTTCGTGAAGGCTCGTCGTCGGCGTGGAGATGGAGTAGTGTTGAAGGAGCTTCGCGGTACGGCGCGTATCTTCCGCCGCGATGACTGATACTTCGCGGAGAACCCGCAACGCTCGTAGCGTGACATCCTCGAGGTTGCCTATGGGCGTGGCGACCACGTACAGGATGCCGGACATGTCTGACGGCCAAATTGTAGCGCATGTATTCAGCCGAACCCCTTCCTCACTTCGTTGACGAGTACCTCGCGTACCTGCATGAAGTTCATCCCACCAGCGCAACTTTCGACGGGGTCCACCTGCACGACGACCTGCTGGAGGATTTCGGGCGGCAGGCCGTTGAGGGCCGGGTCCGCGACCTCGGGGCGCTCGCGCGCCGGCTCGCCGCGATCGACCCGGGTCGTCTGACAGACGTCGAACGACGCGAGAAGCCGGCGCTGGAGAACAGCATCCGGTCACGGCTCTTCGAGCTGGAACGCGTCCGCACCTGGGAACGCAACCCGCAGTTCTACGCCGACATCATCGCGACGAGCCTGGCCGGCCAGGCCCTGTTCGATTACGCGCCGCTTCCTCAGCGCGCACGCCGGATCGTTTCCAAGCTCCGCCAGGTGCCGCGCCTCGTGCAAGCCGCGCGCGACAACATCAAGGAGCCGCCCGGCATCTTCGTGAAGGTGGGCCTCGAGAGCATGCGCGGCACGCAGCGTTTCATCGACGAGGACCTGCCGCGCGCCTTTTCGCGACTCGACGATCTCCATATCCTTGGCGATCTTGCTGACGCGTCGATCGAAGCGTCGGCCGCCATCGGCGCCTACGCCGAATACCTGGAAAAAGACCTCGCTCCGAGGAGCAAAGGATCTTTTCGGCTCGGCCGCGACCGTTTCGAAGAGAAACTCCGGCTCGACGAGGGACTGACGCTCGGCGCCGACCGGCTGCTCACGATCGCGCTTCGGGAACTTGCCGCAACCCAGGAACAGTTCCGTCGCGTCGCTTCGAAGATCAACAGCAAGGACCCCGATGCAGCGTGGGAGAAGGCAAAGGGGGACCATCCACCACCGGGGCAGCTGGTCGCCACCGCGCAGGATCAACTGGGCGAGCTGGTGTCCTTCATAAACAAGCAGCGCATCATCTCGATCCCGGAAGGCGCGCCGGTGGATGTCGCCGCGACTCCCAAGTTCTATCGCTGGACGTTTGCCAGCATGTGGACGCCGGGCCCGTTCGAAGCGCGTCCCCTTCGCGCGACCTACTACATCACTGATGTCGATCCAGCATGGTCAGCCGAGCGTCAGGCCGAACACATGCGCGACTTCAATTACGGCAATCTCTGGTCGATCTCCATCCACGAGGTCTTCCCCGGCCACTATCTCCATTACCAGCATCTGAGGCAGATCGACTCGAAGCTGCGAAAGTCGATCATGTTCGCCTCCACCGCGATGGTCGAAGGCTGGGCGCACTATTGCGAGCAGATGATGCTCGACGAGGGCTTCCGCAAGAACGAACCAACCGTCCGTCTCGGCCAGCTCGCCGAGGCCCTCATCCGTCTCTGCCGCTTCATCGTCGGCATCCGGCTGCACTGTGAGGATCTGTCGGTCGAACAGGGCGTCCGCTTCTTCAAGGAAGAAGCGTTCATGGAAGAGGGCAGTGCGCGGCGCGAAGCCGAGCGCGGGACCTTCGACCCGTCCTACGTGCTGTACTCGGCTGGCAAACTGATGATCATGAAGCTGCGGGAGGACTACAAGGCGAAGGTCGGCGTGGATTACTCGCTGAAGAAATTTCACGACGCGCTGCTCGCGAACGGCACGGTGCCGATCGGCCTGCAGCGTGAACTGCTGCTCGGCGATGCCGGCGGGGCGCTGCTCGAGTAGGAGGATCCCTCCCGAGCGCGTGTTATCGTTGGATCAAGACGACCTATGCCCCTTTACGAATACCAGTGCGAGAAATGTGGCCGCTTCGAGCGGATTGTGAAGTTCTCAGACCCGCCCCTGGCGGCGTGCCCGACCTGTGACGGGCCTGTGGCAAAGCTCTTTTCTTCGCCAGCGATCCAGTTCAAGGGTTCGGGCTTCTACATCACCGACTACGCCAAGAAGTCGTCGCCTGAATCGTCCGGCAGCAAGTCGTCTTCCGAGAAGTCCGAGAAGTCCGAGAAGTCCGACAGAGCCGACAAGTCCTCGGACAAGTCGAACTCCGCAGACAGGTCGTCAAGCGAGAAGTCCGACAAGTCGTCCAGCGACTCGTCCTCGACCGCGGCACCGGCGGCCGCGGCAACACCCGCAAAGGATTAGCAGCCCGCTTTCTTCAGATACTCGCGGAAGGGGCCGGCCAGGTCCGGCCGTCGCAGCGCGAAGTACACCACCGCCTTCAGGAATCCAAGCTTGTTCCCGGTGTCGTGGCGGACGCCCTTGATCTCGCAGCCATAGATCGGGCGCTTCCTGAGGAGTTCCCGCAGCCCGTTGGTCAGCTGGATCTCACCGGCGCGGTCTTTTTCGATGGTTTCGAGCGCCGGGAAAATATCCGGAGTGAGGATGTAGCGACCGATGATCGCCAGGTCGGACGGCGCTTCTTCGACCGGTGGCTTCTCGACCAGATCGCGGATCTTGTAGACTCCCGGCTTGATCTCGTCCGCCGCGATGATGCCGTAGGAGCTCACGCTGTCGCGCGGAACACGCTCGACGGCAAGCACCGGCCCATCCACCTCGCCGAAGACGTCGATCATCTGCTGCAACGCCGGTGGGTCGGCATCGATCACGTCGTCAGCGAGGATGACGGCGAAGGGTTCCTGGCCGACCAGGTTCTTCGTGACCAGCACGGCGTGGCCGAGGCCAAGCGGTTCGCCCTGCCGCACATACGAGAAGTTGATCAGGTTCGAGATCTTGCGGATCTCTTCGAGCTGCTCCCTTTTGCCCCGCGCCTCGAGGAACGATTCGAGTTCGACCGAAACGTCGAAGTGGTCCTCGATGGCGTTCTTGCCGCGCCCCGTGACGAGGATGATGTTGTCAACGCCGGAGGCGACCGCCTCCTCGACGCCGTACTGGATAATCGGCTTGTCGACCAGCGGCAGCATCTCCTTCGGCTGCGCCTTGGTCGCTGGAAGGAAGCGCGTGCCGAGTCCGGCAGCAGGAAAGACGGCTTTACGAATGACTGCACTCACGAAGGCATCGTATCGTAAGTTCCCCAACGCGCCGCCCACGCAGACCCCAACGATATAGGATTTAGAGATGCTCGATGCCGGATACGTTCGCGACCGACCTGATGATGTACGACGACGCCTGCAGAGCCGCGGGCTGGAGCCGGACGCGGAACTGGAGCAGGTCGCCACGCTCGAGAACGGACGCCGTCGCCTGATCCCGGAGATCGAGGGTTTGAAGCGCGAGCAGAACACTGCCGCCGACGAAGTTGCGCGCGCGAAACGCCAGGGCATCGACGCCTCTCCGATTTTCGCGGCGAATAAGGCCCGCGGTCAGCAGATCAAGCAGCTCGAGATCGAGCTCGATGGCATCGAGCAACAGCGGGCAGCGCTGCTGATGACGATACCGAACCTCCCGCACGACAGCGTGCCGCAGGGGAAGAGCGCCGAAGACAACGTCGAAGTGCGTCGAGCCGGCGTGCCGCGGGAGTTCGACTTCGAACCAAAACCGCATTGGGATCTCGGACCGGCGCTTGGCATACTGGACTTCGAGCGTGCGACCCGGATGTCTGGTGCGCGCTTCTGCGTCCTGATGGGCGCCGGCGCAAAGATGGCGCGCGCCCTGATCAACTTCATGCTCGACCTTCACACCACCGAGCATCGATATACGGAAGTCGAGCCACCCTTCCTGGTGAATGCGGATGCGCTGCGCGGAACCGGCAATCTGCCGAAGTTCGAACAGGATCTGTTCAAGATTGCCGGCGACTGGAACCTGTTTCTGATTCCGACCGCCGAAGTCCCGCTCACCAATCTCCATCGTGGCGAGATTCTCGACGGACGGCTGCTGCCGATCCGCTACACCGCCTATACGCCTTGCTTCCGCAGCGAGGCGGGGTCGTACGGCGCGGACGTCCGCGGCCTGATTCGGCAGCACCAGTTCGACAAGGTCGAGCTGATGAAGTTCACGACCGCGGAACAGTCATACGACGAACTGGAAGCGCTGACGTTGAACGCCGAGGAAGTACTGAAGCGGCTCGAACTGCCGTATCGGACGATGCTCCTCTGCACCGGCGACATGGGCTTCTCGGCAGCCAAAACCTACGACATCGAAGTGTGGCTTCCGAGCCAGAAAACGTATCGTGAGATTTCGTCGTGCAGCAACACGGAAGCGTTCCAGGCCCGGCGCGCGAACATCCGGTATCGCCCGGAAGGAACCGGCAAGGCGGAGTTCGTCCACACGCTGAACGGCTCGGGCCTCGCGGTGGGCCGCACGATCATCGCGATCATGGAGAACTACCAGCAGAAGGACGGTTCGATCGCCGTTCCGTCATCGCTCCGCGCCTACATGGGTGGAGCGGAACTCATCGAGAAGGCTTGATTCAACATTCACCGAGGTAAGAGATGTCGACGAAGACGACGATAGATCCCACTCCCGCATCCGGACCCGTGTCGGCGCCGCTCTCCGGCGACGGCCGCCCGCTCGCGGCGTTCAACGGGGAGCGGCGCATCCCGGCGCCGATTAACGATCCAAACCGAACCTACGCGGCGGGATCCCCGGAGCGCGCGGAGATCAAGGCACGCCTGAAGTCGATGGCGGCGGAGAAGATCGACATTCCGATCGTGATCGGCGGCCGCGAGATCCGAACCGGCAACACGGCCCAGTCCGTCATGCCGCACGACCACTCGCACGTTCTCGCCGATTACCACATCGCCGGACCCGAACACGTGCAGCAGGCGATCGAAGCCTCTGCCGCCGCCCGCCGCGAATGGTCACAGTGGCCGTGGGAAGACCGCGCCGCGATCCTGCTGAAGGCGGCCGAACTGCTCGCCACCACGTGGCGTCCGACGATCAATGCCGCGACCATGCTCGGACAGTCGAAGACGATCTACCAGGCGGAAATCGATGCTGCTTCCGAGATGATCGATTTCTGGCGGTTCAACGCCCACTTCGCGCAGGAGCTGTACAACGAGCAGCCGATCAGCAGCCCCGGGATGTGGAATCAGCTCGAGTACCGCGCGCTGGAAGGGTTCGTCTACGCGATCACCCCATTCAACTTCACCGCGATTGGCGGCAACCTCACCACCGCGCCGGCGTTGATGGGCAACACCGTCATCTGGAAGCCGGCGTCGAGCGCGATGCTGAGCGGCTACTACACACTGAAGCTGCTCGAGGAAGCGGGGATGCCGCCAGGAGTCATCAACTTCCTGCCCGGCAACGCCGTCCAGATCACGAACATGCTGCTCGACTCACCCGAGCTCGGTGGCATCCACTTCACCGGCAGCACGGAAGTGTTCAACGGGATGTGGAAGAAGGTCGGCGAGAATATCGGCAAGTACAAGGCCTATCCCCGCCTCGTCGGCGAGACCGGCGGCAAGGACTTCATCGTCGCGCACCCCTCGGCGGATCCGATGGAAGTGGCGGTCGCGATTGCACGCGGCGGGTTCGAGTACCAGGGTCAGAAGTGCTCGGCGGCCAGCCGCATCTACATTCCGCAGTCGCTGTGGGGCGAGGTGCGCGATCGCACGATCGCGATGATGAAGGAGTTCAAGGTCGGCGATGTCCGCGACTTCCGGAACTTCATGGGCGCGGTGATCGACAAGAAGGCGTTCACGCGCATCAGCGAGTACCTCGATCACGCCAAGCAGAACGCCAAGATCCTCCACGGCGGCGTGGCGACCGGCGACAAGGGCTTCTTCATCGAGCCAACATTGATCCAGACCGAGGATCCGGGCTATCGGACGTTGTCTGAGGAGATCTTCGGACCGGTGGTCACGGCGTACGTCTATCCGGACAATCAGTGGGACGAGACGCTGGCGATCATCGACCGGACCTCGCCGTACGCGCTGACCGGTGCGGTGTTCAGCCGCGATCGCATGGGCGTCCGCCAGGCGATGAGCGCGCTTCGGAATGCGGCCGGCAACTTCTACATCAACGACAAACCCACCGGGGCGGTCGTCGGCCAGCAGCCGTTTGGCGGCGCGCGGGGATCGGGGACCAACGACAAGGCCGGGTCAAAGCTGAACCTCGTCCGCTGGGTCAGCGCGCGGACTATCAAGGAGACCTTCTCCCCACCGAAGGACTACAAGTATCCCTTCATGGCCGAGGAGTAGCGCCCTGGTGTGGGCGTCCAGGGATCTTCGGCTTCGGCTACAGCCCTGACCGTCGCGACTCACCGCGCCGTGCGTCCCGGTGTGCCTACTTGCGGCCGGATGTCGAAGGACAGGGATCCGATCAGCCGCACCAGTTCAGCGTTGGCGGCGGCGCGCCGCGCCGCGGCCGCCGCGGTTTCGTTCTGTAGTTCGCCCAGCCGGTTCTCCTGCGCGTCGAGCTGCCGGGTGTAGCGCTGCAGCAGTTGGCGCTCTTCGGCGCTGCCGCGCAGTGCCTTCATGTTCTCGCGCAGGCGCTGCTGGTCCTCGAGGATGCGGGCGCGTTCGGCCTCGAGCTCGGCAACTTTGCGCTCGTGCGCCGCGACCTCCGCCTTCTTGTCCAGCACGGGACGGAGTTCGCGCTCGAGTTCCTCCGCCGGGACGCCGGACGCCGCGAGCTGCACGATCAGCGCCTCGGTGACATCGCCGACCCTGATCTGAGACGTGCCGGCCCTGACCTCGACGACCTCCAGACGCTGTTCCTTCCCGGGATCGACCGTGACCCGGAACCGCTCAGCGCCGGGCGTGCTTTCCGCCGGCTTCTGTCCGTCGGCCAGCTTCCAGCCGGGCCTCAGCCTGTGCTCCACGACCAGCGTCGTGGCGGTCGCGCTTTCACTCCGCACCTCATAGGTCGTGGTGGCACGTTCCTCGCTGTCCTGGATGATGATGCCCTCGCGGGCGCGGACGCGAAAGAGCCGGCGCGGCACCGGCGTGGTGGTGGCGTTCACCAGGAGACCAAGGTCCGCGGCGTACGACACCAGTCGCTTCTCGAACGGTTTGAGCGGCTCGATCAGTCCCTCGCCGGCAAAGGCGTTGCCGTCCACGATCGTGAGGCTACCGCCGTCCAGTGTGAGTCCCGTGCTGTTGGTGAGCCACATGGCGCGCAGCGGGCGTCCGCTTCCAGTGGGCCGGTTCCACAGCGACACGCGTTCGGCCGCAACCGTGGCGTTGACGATCGGCACCAGCGCGGACTTGTTCTTCTCGAGCGTGAGCGGTTCCTTGATGCGGTACTCGAAGAGCTCGCCCAGGTTCGCGCCCTCAGCTGCAGATTGCGAGCCCCTCATCAGCTCATAGGCCTCCGCTGCCATCGCAGCCGGCGCCGGCGGCGGTGGTGGCGCCGACGGCAGTCCGCCGACCACTCCACCCAGAACTCCACCCGCCGCGCCGCGCCTGGCGAGCGAGTCGGCCGCGAGATTGGACACGGTCACCTTTTCAGAGACGCCGCCGATCTGGAGTCTGAAGTCCTCGTTGCGTGTCAGGCCCCCCGCCAGGACCATCCCCGCCGATTCAACGGTCCGGAATCCGGCGAGGCTCACCCGTACGAGATACTCGCCGGCCGGCGCGGCAACTTCGTAACGACCATCCGGCCCCGACACGGCGCTACCGGCCGCTCCTGATGCTCCAAGCAGCTCGATCTGTGCACCCGGGATCGCTGATCCCGCCTGATCACGCACGGTCCCCGTCAGCGTCGCGAGACCTGCCTTGAGCGTCGGCGCATGCGTCTGGGGCGCCAGCAGAACGCTGGGCGGAAGCGGCACCGTCGGTCTGCGGCCGTAGTAGGGCGTGGACAGTTGCTGGATAAAGGACTGCGGCGCGCCGGCAACGAGCGACAACTCCACGTTGCGCCAGTCCTCACCGATCGTATTGTCGACAATCGCCCAGCCCTGGAGCAGCGGTTGCCCCTTCTCCGGAAACACAAGCCGGTAGCTGGTCTTCCAGATCGGTACTTCGCTGATGTAGCTCACAAACAGCTGGCGCTGCCCGGTGCCGGTGGTGGAGATCACCATGTTGCGGACGTCCTGCTCGCGCGTCGAGCCGAGGACGTCGAGGTATCGCCCCAGCTCCTGGCGCAGGTCCCGCTCCGCGAGCCGGACGCGGACCGCAGGGGAGAGCTCGAACGATCGCATCTCCCCGGTGTCGGTCAGCACCGAGAAGAACTGGACGCTCACGATCTGGTCACCGCGCGACTCTGTCCGTTGCTCGACACTCAAGAGCCGTCCAGTCGCCGGTGCGCTCACCCCGCTCACCTCAAGGCGGGCTCCCCGCAAGGACGTCAACAACTCCACCATCGTCGTCTGCTGATTGACCGGCAGCCGCAGAGCACCGAGCCGCTGCTCGATCGGCGCGACCGAGTTGTAGCTGATGCCGGTGACCTGCCCCTTACCCAGATCAATCGCGGTCAGCGACTTCAGGACGTCATTGAGCTGCGCACTCGTGAAGCGGATCGTGATGGTCTGATTGTTGCGGACGGTGGCGAGATGCTCGAAATAGCCGACGCCAGTCTTGTAGAGGACGACCCGTCTGACGGGCATCGGCTCGGCCGATGGCAGCGACGCGGCCGGGGAAGGCACCGGTGCTGGTGCCTGCGCCGACAGTAGCGTGGAGACGGCAAGAACGGGTACAACGGCGAGCAGACGCGCGCGCATGGAGGCTCCTTTGGTTTCGGTCCCTCACCGGTAGGGCTGGCGGAGCGATGATAGTCCGAGAGGCGCGGAATGATCCTCTACGGATTCTGGACAAAGAAGAATCGGCTGCCCAGACCCGCGACGCGCCCATGGTTGTCCCGCACGACCCACGCGATCGTGTGGGGTCCGTTGGCCAGTGTCGTCGTGTCGATCACGAAGTAACCCACCGCACCGTTGGTATTCGCGTATCCGGGGAACACCGCGGCGATGTCGGCGCGGTGCAGCCCGTAGATGGGATGGCCGACGACGACCCCGTCGATCAAGACGTCGATGGCGAAGCCATCCGCCGGGATCATGCCCGGTGATGGCGTCAGCCCACCCCCAATTGAGAATCGTGCCCGAGACCGTTTCCCCCTGGCCGGGCGTGTCGATTGTCCCTAACGGGAACGGCGAATCGATGCTGTCGACAAAGACCGTTCGGCGTCCGAGCAGCGTGATGTTACCGGCGGCATCATGCGCTTCGGCTGAGAAGCTGACATTGCCGCGGCCACCGATCGGAAGCACGTTTGTCAGCACGGACAGGCCCCAGCCGGCTCGCGTGCGGTGCGGATACGACGGGAAGAAGGCCGCCACGTCGGGCCGCGCCCCTTCAACAAAGGTTGCGTCGCCCAGATACACGCGGCTTAACTCACCGGCTACGGCGTCGCGTGTGTATCGTCAAGCGCCCAGCCGGTCACCTGCACCGCGCCCGAGACCAGGGACGCGTCGAGCCGCTCCCCGTCGGCACAGTCGTGTCTGCGGCCCAGCCACTCAGCTTGAACGGTTGACTGAGGCTGCCGGAGGCGGTGCCCACCACGTAGAGCCGGGAGCCATCGGCATTCCGCACCATCTCGCTGAGGACCCGCAGTGTCGGGATCGTGTGCGTGACCGTGAGTGTCGACGCGTCGATCACGACGACCCTTTTGTTTGCGCTCACGTACAACGTGAGCCCGTCAGGTGAGACGACGACGTCGGGAGCGGCCGCCCGGAAGGCCAATCCAAGAGAGATGCTCTGCACGACTCGCTCGGTCGCGGTGTTGACGACGCTCAGCCGCACCAGCGTGTCGCTAGGGCCGACGCCGGTATGCCTTCCGGCACGTAGAGCAACTGCGCTGCAGCGGGAACTGGAGATAGCCACAGGACGACCGTGAGAAGAAACGCCAGCGTCGTGCGCGCCATCGAGGCTCCTTGAGTTCAGTACGGGACCGGCAGACTGGGCAGAGCGAATGATAGTCCGACGGATCTACTTCGGGAGGCTCGCCTGCCAGCCTCTCTTCACCTTGAATGGCGACGGCTAGCCAACTGGGCGCCACGGGTGCTTTGCCCTCTTTCTCCTTCACCGGAGTCACGTCGACCTGAACAAATAGCTTCTTCGAAACATCCGGGTCTGCGAGCAGGAGAGGAATAGAAGTCAGCGGTCATGTCCCAGTCGCGGTGAGGGTTGAAGAAGCCGTCGCAGCCGGCGTGAAGGCCATCGCGCACGCTCGCGTGCTGCCGATTGGGTGTTCCTCACGGGAGGAGGAGATCATGTCGCTCCGGGGCCGGAATTCTCCCGCGGTCGAGTGGATGAGACTGGCGCTCGAATCGTACGATGCCGCGAAGTGTGCCGCCCTGTGGCGGGCCATGCGCGCCAAAAGCACCTACTTGTCGCCCACTCTCATCACCCGCTTCAACGAGACAAAGCGCGGTTTGGGGGAGCTCTCGTCAGATCGCGCAACAATCGTGTCGAGTCCGTCGCTGGTCAGAGCGATCTGGCAGGAAGACGCGAGCGCCGTTCAACGGCGGGCGGATCCTGACGACGCGGTGTTCGATCGCTACTACGGGGCATCAGCCGCCAGGACGGCGGAAGCAGCGCAGGCCGGGTCAACCTGCTCCTCGGGAGTGACACCAACGATGTCTACGTCGCTCCGGGGATCGGGCTTCACCAGGAGATAGAACTCTGGCGGCGCGCCGGCATATCGCTCGATGCGATCCTCCGTGCCGGCACATCCACATCGGCGCACTACTCCGGACAAGGTGCGCACCTCGGTCGAATCGCGCCGGGATACGTTGCGGACGTCGTCTTCACAGAGCGGAATCCACTTCTCGATCCCTTCGCGCTCCGCGAGCCTGCCGCCGTCATGCAGGAAGGCCGGCTCTACGATCGCGCCGCGCTGCAGCGGGCCCGCGACACTGCCGAGGGAGTCGCGCGCAGCTGGCGTTACACCGTCCACTTCCTCAGAGATCTCCTGCGCAATCCGCTCGGTTTCACCAACTAACCAACCGATCGTCACCATTTGACAAACTAATGGAGATGGCTGAATACTCCATTAGGATGGCAAACAAAGAAAACAAGGCGGACGTTCTGCAGGGCACCCTCGACCTCATGGTGCTGCAGACGCTCGAGAGTCTCGGCGCGCTCCACGGTTACGCGATTGCGGCGCGGCTCGAACAAGCCTCGGCCGGCGCGCTGCAGCTGAACATGGGCACGCTGTATCCCGGGCTGATGCGACTCGAGCAGGGCGGCCTCATTCGCGGCGCGTGGGGTGTGACCGACAGCAACCGCCGTGCGCGCTACTACGCGGATCTGCAGGATGAACTCCGTGCGCAGCTCGAGCTGGCGACGGAAGACGAGCGCCGCCGCACTGATTCTGCAGACGGTGCGAGGAGGGCAGCGTTGGTGCGAGCCGGCGGAACAGGTGAGGCGGTGAATGCGATGCACGACCAGCGCGCATTTCGCCCGGTCGAGGAGTTGCTGCAGGACGTCCGCTATGGACTCCGCACCCTTCGACGGAGTCCGGTGTTCACCGCGGTGGTCGTCCTGTCGCTGGCCCTCGGCACTGGCGCCAACGCAGCGATCTTCCAGTTGATGAACGCCGTTCGCCTGCAATCACTCCCGGTGGACCGCCCGGGCGAGCTCGTCTCGATCGGTATCGATCGGCACGGCCAAGGACGCGTCGGCAGAGGAGTGCACGGACGTTCGATCCACACCGAACCCATCTGGCTGGCACTCCGCGCCGAGCAGCAGGCGTTCACGTCCCTGTTCGCCTGGGGCAGCTCGAGCTGGGATCTCTCGACGAGCGGTGAGTATCGCCCGGCTCGCGGGTTCTATGTCAGCGGCAACTTCTTCGACGCGCTCGGCGTTCAGCCGCAGGCCGGACGCCTGCTGAGTGAGGCGGATGATCAGAAGGGCTGCGGATCCGCCGCTGCCGTTCTCTCGGACGGATTCTGGCAATCGCGCTACGCCGCGGACCCCGCGGTCGTGGGCCGTCCGATCATGCTCGACCGACGACCGTTCGAGATCATCGGTGTGGCGCCGCCTGGCTTCTTCGGGGTTGAAGTTGGCCGGACCTTCGACGTCGTCATCCCGATGTGCGCCGAGCCACTGGTCCGCGGAACCGATGCGGGCACCGGAGTGCCACGATTCTGGTGGCTCGACATCATGGGACGGCTGAAGCCAGGCTGGACGGTGGAGCGCGCCGCCGCGCACCTCGCCGCGATCTCTCCCGGTGTGTTCAACGCGACGGTCTCGGCGACCTACAACGCCGAGCAGGCCGCGAGCTTCAAGACCTTCACTTTTACCGCGACCGCCGCACAGACCGGTGTCTCCAACCTGCGCACGGATTACGCGACGCACCTGTGGGTGCTGCTCGGCGCGACCGGTCTCGTCCTGCTCATCACGTGCGCGAACCTGGCGAACCTGATGCTCGCGCGCGCCACCGCACGTGAGCGCGAAATCGCCGTCCGCCTCGCCATCGGCGCCTCCCGTTGGCGTCTCGTCCGGCAAATGGTCTCCGAGAGTCTGCTCATCGCCGCGCTGGGCGCTATCGGTGGTGGGCTGCTCACGCTGGCTGAGTGAAGGCCTCGTCACCTTCCTGAGCACGGAGAGCAACCACATCTTCATGGATCTCGCACCGGACTGGAAGATGTTCGCCTTCCTCGCGGGTCTGGCAGCGACCGCGTCGGTGTTGTTCGGTCTGAGCCCGGCGCTGAAAGCCACGGGCGTGAATCCCGGCCTGGGGATGCAGGCCGGCGGCCGTTCGTCCACCGAGGGGCGCCAGGCTTTTGCGGTCAGGCGAGGTCTCGTCGTGCTGCAGATCGCCCTATCCCTCGTATTGGTGGTCGGCGCGGTGCTGTTCGGGCGCAGCCTTCGCAACCTGTCCACCACCGACTTCGGGTTCAGGCCCGACGGCATCATCGCCACGAACATCGATCTTCGCCGCACCGCGGTGACGGAGGCAGGCCGCCAGCAGGCGTTCGCCGCGGTGCTGGCATGCATCCGGGCCGTTCCCGGTGTGATGCGCGCGTCCGAAACCTTCATCGTCCCGATGAGCAACAGCGACTGGAACGGACGGATTGTCGTGGACGGCGCGCTGCAGGAGGTGCCGACCCACTTCAACCAGGTCGGCGGGGAGTACTTCGCGACGACCGAGACGCCGATGATTGCCGGGCGGACGTTCGACTCGCGCGACCGCATCGGCACCACGGTCGTGGCGATCGTCAACGAGACGTTCGCGCGGCACTACTACAAGGGTGAGAACCCGATCGGGAAGCGATTCGCGCTCGAGCCGTCACGAGGCGACGCCCCGCCCGTCTACGAGATCGTCGGGCTGGCAAAGGACACGAAGATCCTTGACGTGCGGGAACGTCCTCGTCCGATCACGTATATCGCGACCACGCAGGAGTCGCGGCTGCCGCCGTGGTTCGACCTGCTCGTGCGGACCGATCTGCCGATGTCGACGATCACGCCGTCGCTCACCCGCGCCGTCCTCGAGGCAACGCCCGGCGCCGCAGTGGAATACTCGACGATCACCAGCTACGTGCAGGATGCCATCGTCGCCGAACGGCTGATGGCGACGCTGTCGGGCTTCTTCGGCGTGCTGGCGATGCTGATTGCGACCATCGGTCTCTACGGCGTGATGTCGTACATGGTGACGCGGCGCAAGGTGGAGATCGGCGTGCGGATGGCACTCGGCGCGGACCCCGGCAAGGTGATCCGGATGGTGCTCGGTGAGTCAGGCGCCTTGCTGGCCGCGGGTGTCGCGGCCGGCCTGGTGCTCGCCTTCATCGGTTCGCGCTACGCGGCGACGCTGCTCTTTGGTGTGAAGGCATGGGATCCGGTGTCCTTCGCACTTGCCGCGGCGGCGCTGGGGGTCGTGAGCCTTGCCGCCGCGTGGATCCCGGCTCGCCGGGCGTCGCGGCTCGCGCCGACAGTTGCGCTCCGCGAGAGCTGAAAGCCGGCTACTTCTTCCCCGCCGGCTTCAACTCAATCGTGCCGGTGAGCTTGTTCGTAGCGTCGCGGCCGCACCCGAGGATCGACACCGTGCCGGTCGCTGGTCCCAGCTTGGCCGGTATCTTGATATTCATCTCGATCTGCCCCGTGCAGTTCCGCTGCACCAACGTGTAGGAGAAATCGAGCTTCAGTTCGCCGGCCTTCGATGTTCTGCCACCTTGCCGGTGATCTCGCTCGGCACGGTGATCCGCATGTCGCCGGAGGCGACCCCCTTGGTGACGGCGATGTCCATCGTCCCGGTGTAAGTGCCGTCTGCCTGGATGCTGACGTTATAGGTCATGGCGTTCGTCCCAGCCGGCTTCTTCCCTTGCGCTGACGCCGTCGCGATCATTGTCACTACAGCGATCGTCGTCACCGCTACCATCACGGTCTGCTTGAACATGGAACCTCCGGGTAGCAGAGACGAGAACCGGCTCGAGAAGGTTGCCACCGCAGAGGGGACGACTAGAGCACGAGCAGGTCCTTTGCAACCACGATCCGGCCCTTGAAGTGACGACGGACGCCGGCGATCCATTGTTCATCGGATGGTGCACCGGGTCCTTCGGTGGGGACGAAGTGCGAGAGGACGAGCGTGCCGACACCCGCGGCAGCGGCGACGCGGCCGACGTCCGGCGCATCGGTGTGGCTCGCGAGGATGTGCCGAACGACATCGGGTGGCTGCGGCGCACCCGGCCTTTCCCAGAACTCCCGTGAGACAACTTCGTGCACCAGCACGTCCGCGCCCTGCGCCAGCTTGATGACGTTCTCGGAGTAGCGAGTGTCGCCGGAGATCACGATCGATCGGTCCGTCGCGTCGAAGCGAAAGGCGAACGAGTGTTCGATCGGCGGATGGTCGTTGAGCGCGGCGGTGACGCGGACGCGGTCGTCCTTGAACACCTCTCCACCGGCGGTAATCTCGTGCGGCCGCACCAATCGAGCGAGTGGCGGACGGCCCTCATCGCGCATGCGCAGCTCGATATCGAACCGGTAGGCCTCCAGGAGCTGCTTCGTCATGTCGACCAGCGGGGGCGGGCCGTAGACGTCCACCGGCTCGGACAGGCCGCCGGGCCAGCCGAGAAGAAACAGCGGCCCATATCCGGCGTTGTGATCCGAGTGCTGGTGCGTGATGAAGACGGCGCGCAGGTCGCGCAGCGGCAGCTTCGCCAGTGCGAGCTGCCGGGCGACGCCGTCACCGCAGTCGACCAGGTAGATGCGGTTGCCAACGACGATGGCCTGTGCCGGAGCGGCGGCCTTTGCCTTGGGTGTTGGTCCACCCCCAGTGCCGAGAAGCACGAGCCGTGTCCGCGGTCGGCTCTCCTGAGCGCCTGCGAGAGCCGCGTAGGCGAGGAAGGAAGAACCTGCCGCGAGAAAGGTCCGCCGCGAGAGACGAGTCTGCAGCATCGTCAATCTCTCTCGGCGAGACAGTCGTAGTCTGTCCGCATCAGCATCTCCTGTCAGCGCGCGAGCGCCTGGTCGAGGTCCTCCAGGATGTCCTCGATCGCTTCGATTCCGACGCACAGCCGAATCATGTCCGGGGTGACACCCGCCCTGCTCAATTCGTCTTCGGTGAGCTGCCGGTGAGTGGTGGACGCGGGATGCGCTGCCAACGACTTCGTGTCACCGATATTCACCAGCCGCTTGAAGATCTCGAGCGCATCATAGAACTTAACGGCCGCGTCGAAGCCGCCCTTCAGACCGAAGGTCAACAGAGCTGAGGGCCGCCCCTTCGTGTACTTCTGCGCAAGCTCATAGTAGGGCGAGGATTTGAGGCCTGGATAGTTGACCCACCCGACAGCCGCGTGCTTCTCGAGATGCTGCGCGACCGTCATCGCGTTGGAGACGTGCCGCTCCATCCGCAGGGACAGTGTCTGAATACCTTGCAGGAAGAGAAATGCGTTGAACGGGCTCATCGCCGAGCCGGTGTTCCGAAGCGGCACCGTTCGGGCGCGGCCGATGTAGGCGGCGGGCCCCAGCGCGTCCGTATACACGACGCCGTGATAGGCCGGCTCCGGATTGTTCAACATCGGGAAGCGCGCTTTGTGATCTGTCCACGGAAACTTTCCCGAATCGATGATGATGCCGCCTATCGAGTTGCCATGGCCGCCGATGTACTTCGTCAAGGCATGCACGACGATGTCGGCCCCGAACTCGATCGGCTTCATCAGCACCGGCGTCGGGACGGTGTTGTCCACGATCACCGGAACGCCATGCGTGTGGGCCATCGCCGTGATCGCCTCGAGATCCGGGATGTTGCCGGCGGGATTGCCGATGCTTTCGCAGAACACGGCGGCCGTCTTGCCGTCGATCAGCGCGTCGAGCGCGGCCGCGCTGTCGTCCTTGGCGAACCGGACCTCGATCCCCAGGCTGGGGAGCGTGTGGGCAAAAAGCGTGAAGGTTCCGCCATACAGGGAAGGTACCGAGACGATGTTGTTGCCGCCCTGGGCAATCGTAAGAACCGAGTAGGTCACAGCGGCCATGCCCGAGCTCAGGGCGAGACCCGCCACGCCACCTTCGAGCGCGGCAACCCGCTGTTCGAGGACGTCGTTGGTCGGGTTCATGATCCGGGTGTAGATGTTTCCGGGGACGACCAGGTTGAAGAGATCTGCGCCGTGTTGCGCATCGTCGAATTCGTAGGCGACCGTC
>JACDDJ010000327.1:2279-5809 GCA_013817065.1 Acidobacteriota bacterium | reverse complement strand
CGTTCAGCGACGTCACGACGCCGGACTCGAGCCGGGACGTTCGTCAACCACACGGTCGCGTGCGCGGAGGCGATGACGACGAAGAGCGTCGGGAGGGTAACCTGGATCAAGCCAACACCGCGCGGGGCGCCACGCCGTGAACACGATCGGTGCCGCGCGTCGTGTCGATCAGCTGTTTGGGCGCGGAGCCGACGGCGTTACCGGTGAAGCGTGCGTAAGGTACTCGGCGCGTCGCGTTTGATTCCCGGAGCTTGCGAAGGGACAAACGGGTTTGATCACGACAGGAATCACTCCTTCGGTAACGGTTCAGACCGCGACTAGACTGGTCGGTGGGACGGCCCAGTGGGCGCGGCGGGAACGAGACGTGGCGTCAAGTCAGCGCGTGGACTAACACCAGCAAGGGGGGAGCGACCCCCGACGGGGAGCCGCGCGCGGAACGCGCGGGTGGCGACCGACGCGTGGGATGGGGGGTCGCTCCCCCCTTGCTGGTGACCTGGCTTCTGACCGCGGATGCGGCAGGAAGCGCGAAACACACCATCGACTCGAGCAGCGGAAGTGCCGCTCTAGCAGTCAGTTGCGCGAGACGAGTCGGGGTGAGAATTGGACGTCGCAGGAAAGTCTGATAGCCAACACCATAGCCAATACGGTATCCAGCGGTCCGCCGGCTTGTTGGCTAGTACGGCACTCTAGAATCCAAGAGCCGCCTGACCGGTTTCGTCTGAATCAGATTCTGCGTCTGTGACCTCTGCTGGACGGCGAACGGCCGACTGCGGATCGAGGCGCCCGCCTCTACGTTGCGTTCCTGCGCCCCCTCGGTGAAATTGGCTGATGGTTGCCGGCCAGATTGAGTGACTATCTTGGCGGCGTTAATTATCATGGCCTTGTTAATTAACTTGGCCGTGTTATGCTGGCCTAGCGCCGGTGCCTATGATTAACCTCGAACTACTGAGCAAATCCTCCCAGGGAGAGCGGTGGCGGCTGGCGGCGCGCCAACTCCAGGTCATCTTTGAGGAGGCGGGCTGGAAGGTTAAATCCCTCGCCAGGGGCGGAGCGTTCGAGGCGGACCTGCTGGTTCGGCGCCGAAAGGTCGCATACGTCGTCGAGCTCAAGGCCGCCTCCGAGGGGCGCAGCGACAGGTTGATTCCGTTATTCGCGCAGGCTGCGCTTCAGGTCATGCGCGGCGCCAGCAAGAATGCCCTGCCTCTTGCGATCGTGAGCGCCCCCAGGATCCCGCGGCGCGCGGCCGAGCAGGTGCTCGAGTTCGCCGCCAGGTATGCGCCGGACTTGGCGGTGGGGGTCTTCGATCTCGAAGGACTCCGACTCTTTCACGGCCCGCAGCTCGAGGATCTCAACGCCGAGCCAGTCGCCTTGCCGCCCGCGTCGCGCTCCGGATCCGCTCGTGACTCGCGCCACCTGTTCTCGGATCTGAACCAGTGGATGCTCAAGGTGCTGCTCGCGCCTGAGTTGCCCGAACATCTGCTGTCGGCGCCGCGCGGGCGGTACATCAACGCCTCGCAACTGGCCAAGGCTGCTCAGGTCTCGGTGATGAGCGCGTTCCGTTTTGTCCAACAGCTGCAGGACGAGGGATATCTCCACGAGTCCCCATCGTCGCTGGAGCTGGTGCGGCGCCCGGACCTGTTCGCGCGATGGCAAGCCTCCAACGATCGCGCCTGCAGGGAAATCGACATGCGCTTCCGTCTTCCTGGTGACGCCAGCGTTCAGCTCCGCAAAGTGCTCAACAGTGGGCGCGCGTGCCTCGCCCTGTTCGCCGCCGCGGACGCGCTGCACCTCGGGTTCGTCCAGGGGGTCCCGCCCCATGTCTATGTCGAACGCGTGCAGCCCTCCAGCCTGATGCAGTGGAAGAACCTGCGACCGTGCGGAGCGGGCGAACCGCCCGATGTCGTGCTGCGCCAGGCGGCGGTCCCGCAGTCGGTGTTCCGCGGAATGGTTAAGGCCGACGGGGGCGCTGCTTCCGATGTCATCCAGGTATGGCTGGATGTGGCCGCTCGTCCCGCACGCGGTCAGGAACAGGCGAATCTAATCCGCCAGCGAGTACTCGACCGGATCATCAGCAAGGGTAAGTGAGCGGAAGATGCCGCCTCCCCCTCGCATCTAATCCACGCTGTCCGTCCCTGGCTCGGTCACCGGGTAATCGTCGGCGGCTGGGCCCACCGTCTCCACCGGCTGCACCCGCTCGCGGGCACCCCCGTCTACCTCCCTTTGCGGACGCGTGACGTGGATCTTGCACTGTCGCTCGATGCACCGCTCCCTGGCGACATCCGCAAGGCGCTCGAGCAGGCCGGATTCACTCGGACCTTCCTCGGAAGCGACTCGCCGCCCGTCACAGACTACGGTCTGGGTGATGACGATGCCGGTTTTTATGCGGAGTTCCTGGTGCCGCTCAAGGGCAGCGAACTGAAGCGTAACGGCGCACCCGATGTAACTGCGTCAAAGGCGGGCATCAACGCTCAGAAACTCCGGCACCTCGAACTGCTGCTCGAGGCCCCCTGGTCTGTGGCGATCGGCCCGGACAGCGAGGTTTCCTTCGGTGAGTCGCTGCATCTCCTGGTGCCCAACCCCGTCAGCTTCATCGTCCAGAAGCTCCTGATCCACGAGAAGCGCAAAGGGAACAAGAAGGCTCAGGACGTGCTTTACATCCACGACACGCTGGAACTGTTCGGCGGCGCCTTGGACGACCTTCGGGCGTTGTGGGTCGATCAGATCCGTCCGAGCATGCCAGAAAAGACAGCGAGGCGAGCTGAGAAGGCGGCGGTGGCGTTGTTCGAGCAGGTGACGGATACAGTTCGCGACGCTGCGCGAGTCCCGCAGGACCGACGGCTGACACCAAAGGTCCTTCGGTCAGCGTGTGTCTACGGACTCGGCGAAATCCTCGACGGTGTCAGGTGATTCGGGGTGGCCAGATTACGTCGTCCGGGCGGTCTGTGACATGAGGTCACCCGGCGGCGTCACAGCTCGGGTGAGCTATGGGGAGCGCACACGCGAACGATGGGCACACTCGCAAAGAAGGCAGAGCCACGCCACGGCAGCCGGATATGTCTACTGCCCTAGACACATCAGGCTGCTCTCGGCTATCCTGATCTCGTGACCGCGAAGGACCTTCGGCGTATCCTGAGGTCCTTCGGCTGCGTCGAGAGCCGGCAACGCGGCTCCCATCTCCGCGTCGAGTGCGGTCGCTGCGTGACGACCGTGCCGGTCCACGCCGGTGAAGAATCGGACCCGGTCTGCTGCGTCGCATCGAGCGCGACTTGGAGCCGTGCCTCTGGAAAGGCTGGTTGAAGAAGCCGTGAAGCATTATCGCGTTGCCTACGAGCGAGACGAGTCGGGCTGGTGGGTGGCCTCCGTGCGCGGTGTGCGCGGCTGCCACACACAGGGTCGCACGGTTGACGAGGCTCGTCGCCGTATCCGAGAGGCGCTGGAACTGTTCGTCGACGATGCGCGCAAGGCCGCCATCGTGGACGACGTGAAGCTGCCGAGTGCCGCGACAAGGGCAATTCAGGCCTACGCGACTC
>JACDDJ010000327.1:0-2269 GCA_013817065.1 Acidobacteriota bacterium | reverse complement strand
GGCCGACGACGAAGACCGCCGCGCAGCCCGCGCGGCTCGACGCGCCGTCCGCGTATTGCGAACTGGAAAACTGAAGATGAGCGCGCGCGATGCTGCGCGTCTCTTGGGGCTGTCGCATCAGCGCGTGCACCAGCTCACGCAAGAAGAAGGAAGCCGATAGAGTTTCGGGGCGACGCTGAGTTCAGGCTGGGACGCTCACACCCAGACTCTCACACGCTCGCGCTAGTTCCTCTCTGAACGCATGGCGACGCCAGTACTGCTGGCGGAGATCCATCGCCCATTTCAGGAACTCGGCCGCGCGGCTCTTGGGCGCAAACGCGACGCACGACGCGACGAGCAACGCAGCGTGGCCGTAGTGCCGTCGTCTGGAGTTGCCAAGGAGTCCCTCAACTCGCTTCTCAGCCGTGATGCGCATCGCGTCGATCGCGGCGACGCGGTCCGGGTCGGTCAGCGCGATGCCGGGGCGCGCGCCTTGGATCGCCGTCACTATCGATGGGGTGGTCAGCCTCGGCTTGTGGTCCTTCTCCGTCATCCCGAAGGACTCCAGCGGATCTCGGCCCGTGGCGTCGAGTTCTGTCGCGAGCGCGTCGCCGATCGTCCCGTTCGACAACAACATCGCCAGAAGCGGGAACACGGTATGTCCGGGATGGTCGGGATCCGACCAGCCGAGGCCCGGAGACTTCGACAGTGCTGTGGCGGCTCCGGTGACGTCGCCAACGAGTACGCGCAATAGCCCAATCTGACGCGCGGCCGTCTTCGGGCAAAGGGCCAGGGCCCTTGTGGCCTTCGTTCGGATGGGTTTCAGCTCGTGACCGTCGCTGACGAGCCAGCGCAGCAACCGAGTCAACGTAGGAGCCGCGCGCCACGCGACTTCCAGCCGCTTGGACAAATCGGGCCGGCCAAGCTCCTGAACCGCGAGTGCGGCTCCGTCAAGGAGTTCACCCCGCCAGTGCGACTGGCGCACCAGCCTCGCCGCCGCGTCGCAAGCCTTGAGCGCGGCGGTCCAGTTGCCCTGATCGGCGAGTGCCTCACACCAGGCCAGGCACGCCCGGGGTCGTCGTGTCTTCCGCGCGATCCGCTCGAGACCGTCGACGCCGTCCACACGAAAGACGGCTTCGCGCAGCCAGCGCTCGTGCTCGGTTTCCCATTCGTCCTTCGGCGGGCGGAAGCGTTGGAGGCGCTTCACCCACAGCGGAAGGAACACCCCGAGATCGGGCAACGCCCCTGGAGAGGCGTCCTCCATGTCCCTGATCGGACTCGACAACGTCCCGACGCCTTGGACCTGTTCGATCGCGCGGACAATCACGTCGGCGCGATCGCGAAGAGGCGTCGTCGTGTACACACTCGCAACGTATTGCGCGACGCACGCCCGCGCGTCGACTCCCAGCACCTCCTCGACGAGCTCGTGCTGGCCGAGGTCGATGTCGACGCTGGCAATCGGCGGCAAGATCGCTTCGAAGACGGCTCTGGCGCTCGCGTGATCGCCCGCGAGGAAGGCTTTCGTGGCCCGACGGAGATGCTCGGTCACGTCGTCCGGATCGGCGCGGCCGATGTGGCGTGCCGCTTCCGCGAACGACATCGCCTCCTGGACAATTCGTGGTGACGGGCGGGCGGGCTTCCAACCGGATTTGGTCTTGGTTCCTCGCGTCATCAATGTATCGATGACCGAGTCCTTCATCCCGTCGTCGAGCTGGTCCAGGACGGCACGGACGGCCGCCCGCAGCTCCGCCGCGCTCATGGCGTCCAGCGCTTGGTCGACCTCCCGGTCTTCCGCCGGCTCCCGACGCCGCGCACGGCGACCACGCCCTCTCAAGTTTCCTTCCGAAGTGTTGCGTCCTGCGTCGGCGACGAAGAGCTCCGATGCGTCAGGAGAGGTAGAGGAGCGTCCGGAGCTCCTTGCGCACGGCCGGCTTCTGCCTTGCCGCATAACCGATCAGTTCGTACTCGTTGAACACCCGCCAGATCGCTGCGAGAAAACGCGGCAGCTCGCGCGCGAACGCCACATCATGGCGGGCGGCCTCTGCAAACACCCGCAGCTTCTCGCCGACCAGATAGTCGAGCGCGTCCTTGGCTCCGAAGCGTCGCTTGATCGCCCGCGTGGCGCGGCACTGCTCGATCCAGATTTTCTCGAATCGCATGACGGGCAATATACCTGCGATAGCCCACGCTCGGCAATGCCAGCGTGCGGCCCCAGGGGACGGTAGAGTGCAGTCTCCAGGGTGAGTCCGACGATCGTCGACATGACCGCGCGTTGCCTTCGTCAGATCTC
>JACDDJ010000326.1 GCA_013817065.1 Acidobacteriota bacterium | reverse complement strand
GCCGTAAACAGGGCCACGCTCGTTGCCTGGGGACGACGGGCGAGCCGCTCGTTGAGAAGGACGAGACGCTTGTCTGCTCGGACGTCTTCGGCAGGAATGGTAATGCTCGCCAGGCCGCCGACGTGTTCCAGCCGCGGCGGCCTCTCGATCCGCTGAGCGATCAACTTCAATGCCGCCTGCCGCTCGTAGACAGTAGGAAACATCGTCAGCCGCGGCTCGAGCGGCTGAGCATCCTCGAGCGATGCCAACTGCACGAGCCGGGCAACCGGACCGTCCTCGGCAACGCGCGCGAGCTTGCCGCCGAACACGAGAGCGAGGCCGAAGACTACGATCGCGGATGCGGCGATCATCCCGGCGAACTCGAGATTCACCGCGCGGGAGCGGCGCACCTCCGGTCTGACACGAGTGGCGGCGGCTGGCGAAATGACACGCATGGCCTGCTATGACTCCTTGGATCCTTCGTCGAGCTGGCGCTCGACCTGCACCAGCTGGGCCTTGCAGCGTTCGAGGTTTGCGGCAGCGTTGCCGAACGCGACAATCGGGTCGAAGAGCACGACGCATCGCTCGAAGTCGGCTCTCGCGTGCGTGAGCTCACGCCACTTCTGATCGCCGGTCAGGACCGCTGCACTGCGGCGCGTGGCGAGGGCGCGGCGAAGGTAGCCATCGCCGAGGAGAGCCGCCTCGCGCCGTCCCGGCGTGTAGCCGCGCTGCTCCGCTTCCTCCACCGACGCCGCGGCCGCATCCACGTCAGACAGCGCATAAACATGGATTCGCGCCATCCCGAGATAGGGATCGAATGACGCAGGGTCCGCCTGGGCGGCGTCGCGAAACTTCGTCAGCGCTGACTCAGAGAGCAGCGTCGCGCGGCTCCCGCGGGACTCGGCCTGGGCCTCGAATCGAGCCACATGACCTTCGGCCGTCAGCTGTTTGCTGCGCAGGACAGAACTCCTGGGCGAGAACTCGCGCGCCCACGTCAATGCGCGATATGCCTGCGTCCATTCAGCCGGCCCCATCGACGGTTCTTCGCGACGGTAGTCGGCGATGACCCGGTCGCCAACCGAGACGAGGGCGGGGCGTAGTCGCGGATGGACTCGCAGCTTGAGGCCGATGTCGAGCAATGCCCAGCGATCGACGGCGGCGTAAGCGAGCCGCTTGTCCGTCACCGTCCGTTCATCGACGGTCGCCATCGTCTCGCGGAACCGTTCGGCGAAGAGCCACGCCACACCCTCGGTAGCGACGATGAAGACGACCACGGTCATCGCCACGGTGTTGAAGAAATGCCGGATGACCGTTCGCCGTCGTCGCTTCACCGGCGCGGCTGGCGCGGGTTCGGCCGATGCAACCTCATGGACTTCGCCCTCGGCGTCGAGGGCGGGCCTCGGCCGGACGTCGGTCGGCGGGATCTCCCGGATTCGGCGCGGCGCGGTTGCTGGCGTCGTGTAGGCGACCGCCCGGGGACCCGGGCGAGGCGTGGTGGCCGGTGACGCCTCCGCGGGAGCCGCTGCCACCGCTGCGGCTCCGAGCGCGGCGGATCTCTTCACGGGCGTCGTTGCCGGCGTCTCGTAGATCGCGACCGCGCTCGGCACATCTCCGCGCCGGAAGGCCTCGAGATCGGCACGAATGGCCTCGGCGTTCCTATACCTGTGCTCCACCTGGAACACGAGCAGCTTGTTGATGATCGCCTTCAGCCCCGCTGGACACGATGCCGGCAAGGCGGCGCGCTGCGCGTTCGACGTAATCGCATGTTCCAGCTCGCGGCGGAAGCGCGGCCCCTCGAGGTGCGGGTAAGGACGATGGCCGCACACCATCTCGTAGAGCATTACGCCGAGTGACCAGAAATCCGCGTGCGGGTTCACCTGGTCCGACACCAGCCGCTCGGGAGCGGCATATGCGATGGTGCGACCGATGTCGGTACCCAGCTCGCGGCTTTCCTCCAGTGCCTTTGCAATTCCGAAGTCGAGGACCTTCCGTTCGCCCGACGCGGGGATCATCAGGTGCGCCGGCTTCAGGTCGGTGTGGACGACCCGAAACGATTTGCCCTCGACCACGCTCGAGAACGCATGTGCTTTCTCCAGAAAACCGCACAGCCATAGCGCGTGGCCTGCGGCCTCTTCCGGGGGGAGCGCTCCGCCCTGACGGAGCTGTGTCTCCAGCGACGGTCCGTCGATGAACTCCATCGCGATGTAGAAGTCGTCGCCATCCAGGCCGCAGTCGTAGACCTGCGGCACCATGCCGTGCGTCCTCGCGAAGCGCTCCTGGAGGATGGCGCCCTTGCGTTCGGCGTCGATCCGTTCGGGACCCCACTCGCCGCTGTGCAGCACGATCTTCAGCGCCACCGGTGCGTCGTCGTTGACCCGCCGCGCCGCGAACACGGTTCCGAATGCGCCGCGACCGATTGGCTTCGAACCGATGACCTGGTAATCCTCGCGAGCCATCAGCGTCGCCTCTCAGGCGCGCGTCCCGGTGCGGCTGGCGGCGCCACCACGATGTTGCCGGTGAGGAGCTCTCTGCGGCGCGCCTCCGCTACCCCGTGCACGATCTCGGGCGCGAAGCCGGAGAACAGGTTTCCGGTCAGCGTCAATCGTGAGAGCGGTCCGACGGTGATCGGCGGTTCTGTCGAGATGCCTCCGTGGACGAAGATGTTGTTGACTAACGTCACCTGGGCTCCGTCTGACAGCGCGAGAATTGAACCCGAAACACCCACTCGACTGCCTTGGACGGTCAGGGATCCGTCTGGTTCCACCGCGATCGCGCGGGCGAATGGTCCACTGATCTCGACCAGTTCCAGCGTGACGCCTGGCCCCGCGATGGTGATACCTGTCTCGGCCGGTGCGGCGTCGTGTGATGTGATCCGCACGCCGGCGATGCGCGCCGGCTGCGTTCCACCCACGAGCACAGCGGCAAGACCTGGGTCGAGGGCCGGCGGACGGCTGATCGTCACCGTCCCTGGCGTTCGAGCGACCAGGTCGACGCCATCGGCCACGATGATCTGCTCGGCGTACTCGCCCGGCTCGACGCGGACCACGTCGCCGGGCTGCGCCATCGCCATGGCGGCAGCGATCGTGGCGTACGGCGCACCATCCGCGCCTGACACGACCAGCGTCTGGGGCGCGGCGACCTGAGTGCGAGCAACGTAGAGCGTCAGGCCGAGCGCACCAACGATCCCGAGCAGCAGTCCGATCACAAACCACAGGGCACGGCTCTCGAGGATCGACCGGCCGGGGCGCTTCGATTCCCCTGACGCCGCAGATGCTCTCACCGGCCCGTTGCTCACCGGTGGTTCCGTCGGCGTGAGCGCATTGATCCGATCGCCGCTGACCGAGCTCGCAAAGAGCGGACCTTCTGCATACACCGCGGTGACGTTGTCTTTACCGCCGGCATCGTTCGCAGCGGCCACCAGGGCCTCGACGGCACGAGCCGGATCACCGGCGTGCTGCCGGACGATGTGGGCGATGGCGGATGCGGTGAGCATGTCGCTGAGGCCGTCGGAGCAGACGAGGATCGCGCTGTCGCGCTCGAGCGGCTCCTCGATGACGTCCACGAATTCCTGCTCGTCCTTATCGCGGTAGGCGCTGCCCACGTCGCGAAAGACTTCGTTGCGTCGGGGATGCCGCATCGCGTCCACTTCGCCGAGCTCGCCGGCGTCCTCGCGCTCGCCGACCGGTGAGTGGTCGCGCGTCAGCTTGCGGATCCCGTCGTGGCGGATCTTGTAGAGCCTGGTATCGCCAACGTGACCGACCGTGATCCTGCCGTCCGCCACAAGCGCGAGCGTGATGACGCACGCCATGCCGTTGAGGGCGCGATCGTCCTGCGCCCGCCTGAAGATCTCGTTATTGGCGATCGCGATGGCCTCGCGGACACGGTCGGCGGCGGTGCCGACCGGACGCGCGAGGCGCTGCATGATGACATCCTGCGCAGTGGCCGCCGCGACCTCGCCGCCGGCTTCCCCGCCAACGCCGTCGATCACGCCCAAGATACCGCGGGCGGCATCGATGATCGGCAGATCTTCGTTATTGGTGCGCACGCGGCCGGGATCGCTGCAGGCGGCGCCACGCAGGAGTTCCGAAGCGGAGCGTGTCGCCTCACTCACGGTCGTGCACTCGCGCAAGTGCGATGAGGACGACCGCGGAGGCAAGCAAGCCCGCCAGGAAAAGGAAGTGCAGCCAGTAGAGCCAGGTCACGTCTGCGGCCTCACTTCGGTACGCAGCCCCTGGGGCGCCTCGAAATGGACGACGAGAGCGTCGGCGAGTTCGATGCGGGCCGGAGGGATGAGCGGCCGCTCGGCGCCGGGCTGGAGGACGCCGTCCTGCCCGGGGATGGCGGGCGGCAACGGCTCGCCGTTGACCGAGGTGCCCCACGCGCTGAGGTCCTGGATGAAGAACGCGCCACTGGCGTCGCGCCGCAGCCGGAAGTGCTCGCGCGACACCTTCGTCGTCGTCACCACCTGCACGTCTACCCAGACGGCGCTTCCGCCTCGTCCAACCGACAGCGTGTCCTTCCGCATGCTGAACAGGTGCGCCCCCTGCTCGTCGTCGTATCGCAACGTGGCGCGCTCGGTGGTGCTCTGGTCGGTCGCCATGCGGGGCGGCGGCGCCGGTTGCTGGACTTCGATCGTCGTGCTGCTGCGTCCGGTGTTGGATATGACGGCCTTGACGATCCTGGTCGTCGGCGGCCCTCCGAACTCGACCGGAGCCGGCAGCGGCAGCATCGACTCGATGCCGAGCTCTCCCGGTTTGAGGCCATCGTTGCGATCCGCATGGATGTGCACGTCCCACCCGGTGGCGGGCACTTCGATCGGGCCGGCTTCCTCGTGCTCGATCAGGCGGGACAACATCCCGGCCGGACGCGCTCGACCTTCGTTGGTCTTGCGCACTTCCTCGCTCAGTGCTTTTTGAAGCTCGGAGATGATCCGCGGCACGATGCCTTCGATCCGGTCGTAATCGGCAGGATGGAGATAGACGTGAAAGATCGTCGGCGGCAACGTGGTGAACGGCAGCTGATACATGTTCATCAGCAGTTCGTCACGCATCGCGTTCCAGATCGTTACGCCGCTCGGTATCTTCGCTGCCGCCGCCATGCACCACTCCTTCCACCGCTCGCTGCGGATACTATGATCGGACCGTGACGCAAAGTCTCAAGGGTTCGATAAGTATTCGGCAGGTGCGACGCCGGTGAGGGTCCGCTTCGGCGCCTTCACCCTCGACTCCGGCGCGCGACAGCTGCTGAACGGACGCCAGGGTGTGCACCTCTCCCCCAAGGCGTTCGACCTGCTCGAGATCCTGGTCGCGCGGCGCCCCAACGTGGTCAGCAAGGAAATCCTGCTCGACGAGGTCTGGCCCGGCAAAGTGGTCGAGGAGGCCAATCTCGCAATCGCAGTGGGCGAAGTGCGTAAGGCGCTGGGCGATGATTCGAAGGCGCCCGCCCTGGTCGTCACTGTCGCACGCCGCGGCTACCGCTTCGCCGCCGAGGCGGAGGACCTCGACCGCCCTGCAGCTGCCGAGCCGAAGGGCCTCTACCCGCGATGGTGGCTGACGTGGCGTGACACCGCGCTCCCGCTCCGCGAAGGCGACAACATCGTCGGGCGCCACCCGGCGAGCGCGATCTGGATCAATGCGGCGAGCGTCTCGCGCAGCCACGCGAAGATCACCGTGTCGCCCGCCGGCGTTACGATCGTGGATCTCGGCAGCCGGAACGGCACCTTCGTCGACGGCAAGCAACTGAGCGGCCCGCATCACCTACTAGACGGCGCAGAGGTGACGTTTGGTTCCGAGCGCGGAACGTTCCGGGAGTGGTCCGACGATCTGGCGGCTGGAACCGAACCTGTCAGGCCTCGTCGCTAGCG
>JACDDJ010000325.1 GCA_013817065.1 Acidobacteriota bacterium | reverse complement strand
GCCCCCAGGTAATGGATGTTCGGAAGCGTCGGCAGGGTCGCGGGATCGATCTTGACGACCGGCCCGAGTACCAGCAGGTGCCAATCAGGGCGCGCCGCGGCGACCCCTTCGAGAAGGTCCAGATCCATGCGCTCGTCGATGACGCCGAAGAAACCGAGCCGCGGATGCGGGATGGAGGCCTGGTCCGGCGGCTCCACCGTCGTCCGTCGTCCCTGCGCGAAGTGCGCGACGTCGACGCTGCTCGGGAACGGGTGAATGTTCGGATGCGCGTGGCGCTTGGCTTCGTACAGCGACTGGCCGCCCGTAAAGACCATGTTGGCCCGCTTCATCAGCTCGGCCTCACGGCCCCTCAGCTCAGCAGGCGCGTTCGCAAATGCGCTGAGCTCGTCCATGCAATCATAGATGATGGCTTCGGGCTTCAGGTGGGCAGTGAACTCAAGCGCCATCGGTGTGTAGTACCACAGCACGTACCGTTCGATGGCTTCCTCTTCGAGGAACTCGTCCATCAGTCGAGTCAGCACAGCGGCGCGATCGCACGCCGGGGTCAGATGGGGTACCACAACGGAAACGGAACCGCTCGACTCGACGTCCAGTCGAGGCTCGTTCTGTGCGTCGTACACCGGTTCTTCAACGTAGTACACGCGTCGCTCCTGTGCGCAGCGCGTGAGCAGATGTTGTGGACGCTGGAAAACAAAATTCCACCGGAGGTGGGAGAGGCAGATCAGGTCGGGTTCCGAATAAAGGGCGGGCTCAGGCATAGTGCCCTGATTAGACCAAGAATCGTGCCCGGCGCTGCGGACGACTAGGTTAGACGGGGGAGCAACACCTGGCCGTCATTCCCTGTCTGGTTCGAATACTTCGAACTGATGTTGGCGGCGATATCAGCGCCACTGCCCGCGGTCACCGCGAGCACCACGGCGCCGCCGAATCCGCCGCCGGTCATCCGGGCGCCGAATACCCCCGGCTGACGACGCGAAAGGTCCACGAGCAGATCAACGGCAGGCACCGTGATCTCGTAGTCGTCGCGCATCGACGCATGAGACTCGAAAAAGAGTTGCCCGAGTCTCTTCAGATCGCCTGCGAGCAGGCACGTCCTGGCTTCGAGCACGCGCGCGTTCTCGGTGACCACGTGACGGGCGCGCCTGGCGTGGGTAGACGGCAGGGCATTGATTTCGTCGAGGCGGCGGTCGAGGCTGACGTCACGCAGCCGGTCGACGCCGAGCAGGCGTGCGGCCTCCTCGGACTCTCGACGCCGGGTGACGTAGTCGCCACCTGCGTGCTGATGAGCAACGCCCGAGTTGATAACGACCAACTCGAGATCGGCCGGCAGCGGCACCTGCTCGAACTCCAGTGAGCGCGTATCGAGGAACAACGCCGCGCGTTCGCCCGCCAGACTCGCGGCCATCTGGTCCATGATCCCGACCGGCGCCCCAACGAACTCGACCTCTGCACGCTGTGCGATCCGCGCCAGCTCCACGTCCGTAAGCTCGAGGTCGAACGCCGCTCGCAACGCCCTCATTGTCGCCACCTCGAGCGCCGCACTCGAGGACAGCCCGCTTCCGAGCGGGACGTCGGAGTCGAGGTGCAGATCGAACCCCCCGACCTGGATGCCGCGCTTCGCGAGCACCCAGGTCAGCCCCTGGACGTAGTCAACCCACGCATCACGACGCTGTTCACCGCCGAGCTCGTACTCGAACACTTCGTCGCCGATCTGCTCGCTTTGCGCGCGGACGCGGCGGTCGTCACGGGGTCGCAGTGTCGCGACGCAGCGCTGCGGGACCGCGCATGGCAGCACGAAGCCTTCGTGATAGTCGGTGTGCTCCCCGATCAGGTTCACACGGCCTGGCGCCTCCGCGCGGACTTCAGGCATCGATGTTTACCGCGACCGCGCGCAACTCCTCGGCCTTCTGCTCGGGGACGGTGTCGGCGGTGAACACACCGGCGCCAATCTCGCTGCCCGCCAGATACTTCAGGCGATTGGGCATTCGGAAGGCCGGGTAGAACTCGGCGTGCAAGTGCGCTTCCGGATGCTCAACGCCATCGGTCGGCGCCTGGTGAAACGCCAGGATGTAAGGGAAGGGACGTTGCCACAGTCCGTCGAACTTCATCAGGACGGTCTTGAGCGCGCGCGCTTCGGTCGCCACCGCCAGCGCGGGCGGATCGTGCGCCGCCAGTGTCAGGGCCGGGAACAGGTTCTCGAAAACTGCCACGTCCCAGTTGCCTGGCGGCACCTCGGTCGGATTCGACGGATCCGTGGTCGGCGCCAGCGGGTTGTATTCAGGCGGTGGCAAGAACGTGCGATGTTGACGATGGCCCGCGTAGGCGACCCACTCGCCGCGCAGCGGATGCCAGCGCAGGTGCGCGTTCGGCGCGACGCCGGGGCCTTCCGGACTCGGAGCCGACATACTCTCGTCCAGTGGCTGGCGTCCGTACAGCAGGAGCGCGCGTCCGTCGGGCTTCGTAACCCGTCGCTTGTGCATGCGTCGAAGGGCTCGTTATACGTCTTCCGCCGGCAGCAGCTGCTCGAGCCCGTATTCCCGCATTGCCAGCCGTCCGGCCGTTGCGGCCCTGATGTCCTCGATCGGGATCTTCGGCGTCCGGTCGGCGAAGAGCAGCCCGTTCGCCTCCTGATACGTATCGGCGAACTGGGTATAGCAGAAACCCGAGAACACCTGCAGCTCGCGGACGACATCGAGCAGCGCCCGGTAGCGCTCGCCGAACTCCTTCGCGGTGCTCGAGCGCGAGTAACCCCAGGTGCGCTTCTCATCGGGCGCGAAGGCGATCCCGCCGAACTCGGTCAGCATTAAGGGCTGATCTACGTGGGTCTGCGCGCTGCCGTCGAGGACGAGCAAGCGTCCGCCGGGACGCTCGCGCTTGAACAGACGCGGCAGCACCTGGTCGGCGTGATACCGCTTCCCCATTCGGTCGGGCTGATCGTCGTAATCATGGATGCCGATGATGTCGGTCGCAACACTTTCCCACCCATCATTGCCGATGACCGGGCGGGTCCCATCGAGCGTGCGGGTCAAGTGATAGACCGCCTGGACGAAGTGGCGTTCACTCGGAATCTCCGTCAGGTTCGGCACGCCCCATGATTCGTTGATCGGCACCCACGAGATGACGCACGGGTGGCTGTAGTCGCGTGCGATGACGTCCGTCCACTCCCGCGTCAACCGCTCGACGGATTTGGGAGTGAAGCGATAGGCGCTGGGCATTTCCTCCCAGACGACGAGACCGAGACGGTCGGCCCAGTAGAGATACCTCGGGTCCTCGATCTTCTGGTGTTTGCGAACACCGTTGAACCCCATCGCCTTCGCCAGTTCCACATCCTTGCGCAACGCCGCATCGTCGGGCGCAGTGAGGCCGCTCTCCGGCCAGTAACCCTGGTCGAGCACGAGGCGAAGCACGTAGGGGCGATTGTTCAGGACGAAGCGGTCGCCCTGCACAGCCGTGGATCGCAACGCGGTGTAGGAGAGCGCATGATCGAGCAGCTCACCACGTTCACCCCAGAGATCGAGCTGCACTTCGATGAGGTTCGGGGATGGCGGACTCCACAACAGTTCATTGCGTGAGTCGTCGATGCCAGGGTCGGAGAGTGCGACGCGACGATGCACCTCGCCGGCGATAACGGTATAAGTGTCTCCCGCGAGCACCGTCTCGTGGCTCGTGAGCGTCACCGAGAGCCGCAGCCGGTCGTGCGGAACACCATCCACCCACGCACCGACACCGATCTCCCAGCGGGCCATGTGCGGAGTGAACGTGACGCGACTGAGCGCGGTGGCGGGTACCACCTCCATCCAGACCGTCTGCCAGATGCCGGTCGTTCGGGGATACCAGATCGAATGCGGCTCCAGCCGCCAGTCCTGTTTTCCTCTCGGCTTGGCGAGGTCTTGCGGATCGTCCTCGGCACGGACGACGATCTCGCACTCTCCGAGGGCAACCGCGTGTTGCGTGATGTCGAACGAGAATGGCGTGTAGCCACCGAGGTGCTCACCGAGGCAGGTCGCATTCACCCACACGGTGGCCTGGTAGTCGACCGCGCCGAAGTGCAGGACAAGTCGCTGCCCGGGCAACAGCACTGGCGTTTCGATCCGGCGGCGGTACCAGCAGGCGCGGTAGAAGCCGGTGTTTTCGATACCGCTGGCGGCGGTCTCCGGTGAGAACGGCACCTCGATGGTGTCGGCCCAGTCGACATGCTCTGGCATTCGCCAGAGGCCCGACGGGTCGATGGCGAAATCCCACTCGCCATTGAGTGACCACCAGGCGTCACGTCGTAATTGAGGACGCGGATAACCGCGGCCGCTACTGTCGAGTTGATCGGGAGCCAGTTGCGGGATGCGCATCATGCAGAGCTGATTGGTGGTGCAAGGTACATTCCCCGGTCTCTGCGTAAGGATTAATGCGCTTGCAGCATCGTCCGCGCACCAGCTGAAGCCCGGCTGCCCGGCAACGCTGCCTGTCCGTGGCGGATTTCGTCCAGCGACAGCGTCACTTCTTGATCCCTTCGAGAAAGCCGGGACGGGTGACGCGCAGCTGCATGGGGTCGGGCGCGTGGCAATCGATGCACGTGACCGGATGCTCGACGAGCGAAGTGCCCCACTTGGTTACGGCATTTCGTGCAGGTCAGCCCGCCCCGTCCGGTATCGGTGTGGAACAGATCGATGGAGGCAGTCAACTCGGTGTCACATTTCCTGCACGTCAGTTCAGTCACGTGATGATTGCGCGGGGCGATGCGCAGCGGTCCGGATATCGACCGCTTCGCCAAAGCGAGGGGTGCGCCCGGCGTAGTGGCTGAAGGGAGATGACGGAACAGGTATGGATGGCGATCGAAGTGTCGCGGCGAACAGCCAACGATTGGCCGATCAGCTGAACTCTTGCCCGCTCGCCGATTCAGATCGGCCCGTTCTCGGACCCATCGGCTGGCGCCCCACTACTGCGGGGCCGGCGACGCTCAGCGATGGGCCAGGTGTGCCCGCATTCCGGGCAGAGCAGATAGACCACCTCGGAGGTGCTGTTCCTGCGACGAACACGGGTTTTTCGGCAATCCGGGCAGCAGATCTTGTTCAGTAGCTGTGTGTAACTCTTCTCGGTCGTGGTACTCATGATGTGGTGGCTGCCGGGCGGCGGATGAGCAGAGCAGCCGCGGGCCCGGTGCTAGCGTCCTTCTGATCGTGATCGATAACTTCACAGGCAATTCGTATGCCGATGCGGCGCAACGACAGGAAAGGCCTTGGCAATGGAACCTGAAAACGACATTCGGCCCAATGTCCTCTTAGACGCGCCCGAGCGCCCAAGAGTCGCCGTCCCGCTGCTGCCAGAGCTCGCCGTCGTCTCGACGTTAGTTCTCATTGCGGCGCCTATTGTTCTGGTTGGCGCCACCGCGGTCATGGCGCTTACGCTGAGGGTGCGGGGGCGCTTACGTTGAGGGTGCGGGGGCACTTACGTTGAAGGTGCGGGACGCTTACGATGAGAGTGCCGGGGAACCTGCGATGAGGGATCGGTGCCCAGCGCGGCCAGGGAGCGTCCGACGGCTCCGTGACCCCGCGAAACTACGTGGGTCCGTGGAATCCGTGGAACCGTGTCCGTGTAATCCGTGTTGTGTCCGTGTTACTCGTGTGCTGCCTTGGCCAGGCGCATCACAAGGCGATTCCACCGGGACGATGGCGGCTTGCCTCCTTTTGCTCCTGTCAGTTCTCGCGCTGGCTTCCTGCAATGGGGGCTGTGACTTTGCGATCGCTGTGCTTCCCGAAAAGATGGCGGTTGATGACCCGCGATTGCAGCCGATGTACGAGGCGATTGCTCAGCGAACTGATCGACCGATGATGGGGTTCACCCCTCTTCCTCCCGGGGATCAGGCG
>JACDDJ010000324.1 GCA_013817065.1 Acidobacteriota bacterium | reverse complement strand
CCGCAACGACGGGACTGAAGATCAGCAGGCCGCGGCTCGGCGAGACGAGCAGCCCGGCGTAACCTTCCCAGCCAAACTGGAACGAGCGATCGGTGGCGTGAAACTGCCCGTGCAGCGACTCGAGGTACGGCAACGGACCGAGCACGTGGCCGAAGGCGTTGATGTTGTGGACGATGAGGATGGCGCCGGCGGCCGCCACGATCGACAGGGCGGCGATCATCGTCCGGGTTCCGTAGCAGGCCCAGGTGGCGAGCAGAAGGACGAAGCCCGCCGGGATGACAGACAGCCGGCTGGTGCAGGCAAGCGCGACTCCGACCCCGATCAGCAGCCCTCGTGTGAGCCCCGGACGTCGAGCAGTGAGGGCGTGCACCGCGAGCATGAAACCGACGATGGCGGTCTCATGCTGCCAGAGCGTCTGGCTCACGGTGCTCCACAGACCGGTGCCGAGGCCAAGGCCCGCAGCCAGGAGCAGGGCGGGGATCATCGGGAGCGATCGCCGCACCGTGAGGAAGCCGATTGCGACAGCGACGGCGGTGAGCAGGGAGGCCGCGAACTTGGCGATCCTCCCCGCTGCCTGTGGTCCCTTCAGGTCGAGGATGCCGGTGGACGCGAGTGGCCAGTTGACCGCCGCAGCGGTCAGCGCGGGAACTGGCGAATATGTCGAGCGATAGCGGCCATCCGCGGCGAGGACAATGGTGTGGCGGGAGAGGAGTTGCGGTGTGGCGCCGACCACATGATTGAGAGCGAGGGATCCTCGCAGGAGCAGTTCGCGGGCCGCGTACTTCGTCGGCTGCGAGTCGACGCTGCCGATCTCCCTCCCGTTGGCGAAGTAGACGCAAAAGAGGACGGCCGCCAGTCCGGCCGCGGCGCGCAGCGATCGGCCACGTGCGTTGTACGGTGAGCGACGTTCGACGTGCGCCGTGCGAGGTGCGGCGTCCGGCGTGCGACGCCGATCTGCTATTTCGGGCAGGAGCGGGTTTCCGCCAGCATGGAACCGAGCTGGTTGACCAGTCCGCCGAAGCGGGAGCCGCCGTTGAACGCTCCACCAGGAGAGCCTCCACGAACGGATCGGATGAAGGTGCTCTGTTCGTCGAGCGGCAGGGACGCGACGTTATTGCAGAACGCGGGGATCAGGAACGACTGCTGAAGATACTGCTCGACGTTCGAGAGGTAGAAGGCCGCGACCGTCGCGCCCTGCTCCCGGAGATAGCGCCCGACCGCGCGCAATGCCTTGGGGCCTCCGAAGTTGCCGACCACGGGCACCAGCATGTTCCTGCTGTGGAGCTGCTTCAGGAAGAGGAAGTTGCCTTCTTCCGACAGGTAGCCGCGGTTACGTCCATCGGCGTCGGTGCTCAACATCACGTCGTAATACGTCGGCATCGAGTGGCCGCCACGCATCGGTACGTTTGTCGGGTTGGTGGAGCTGTAGGTGATGACCGGCCCGAACCAGTAGAACTGGTAGGCGACGTACTCGACGCCTTTCAAGTCTTCTTCGCTGAGTGGTAGACCGCGCGTCTTCAGCAGGTGATCCTGGATCGCCTTCAGGTTTTCCTTGTAAAGCGCCTCGCTGGTCGGTACCTCCGCGTAGGCGTTGAAGATCTCCTCGGCGGTCGACGTTGTGGTCAGGCTTTGCGGGCGCTTCTTCGAGAACAGCCGCGAGACGAACTCGGCGCGGTCCTTCGACAGTTCGAAGAGCGCTTTGTACATCAGGTGCAGCTGCAGGTTCTCCCGCCGAACGTCGACGATGAACACCATCGCCGGCTTCGTGGCCGCTATGTAGGTGAAGTTCTGCTCCGGTCCGACGCCGAGATAAACGCGCCCCGGCTTCGTGCCCTTTACGAGATCGGCGATGACGTGCTGCATCCAGACTTCGTTCGACACCAGGTTGGCGGATCGGAAGTAGCCGTTCTGTTCGGACAGTTCAGTGGAGAGAGCCCAGAACGATTTGTCACTGAGCTGCTCGGGCAGTGCGCCGGCGCCGACCGACGTCTGGACGGAGAGGTAGCCGGCGGAAATAACCGCGATGACAAGTCCTGTCAGCGTGAGTCGGCGACGGGTCATCGAACTGTTCCCAGACATTAACACGGACCCAACGCTACTCGAAGAGCAGGCAGAGGCAGGTCAAGGCTGCCTCCGCCTTTTCAAACTCGCTCGTGTCGATCGCCGATGTCCGGAACCCGAGCGCATCGAGTTTGCGGCGGGTGCGGGGTGCGGATGCGGCCGTGTGGACGATCCCTCCGACGAGCAGCGCATTGGCGCCGAACGGCTCTTCGGGCGCAACCGGGACGCACTGCCATCGACTGAACAGATCGACATCGATCCAGTCGGGGTTGATGAGAACGGTCTCGTCTCCGATGTAGGTGACGGCGGATTTCAGGTGCAGGCAGCCGGTCGGCTCGATCGGCACCACGTCGTAGCCGTGCGGGCCGAGCGCCGCGGCGAGCTGCCGGGTGCCTTCGGCGTTGGTGCGGGGAGTCTGCCCCGCAAAGATGGTCCGCCCGACGCGAAGGATGTCGCCGCCCTCGAGCGTGCCTGGTTCATCGATCCGGACGATGGGACGGATCGCGTCGAACTCCGCGAGGATCGTCTCGGTCTCAGGACGCCGGCTGTCGATGCCGGGACGTGTGATGACCGCGCATTCATCCACCACCACCGCCGTGTCCTCGACGAACACGGCATCGGGCAGGTCAGGCTTCGGGGGGAGTATGCGGACGACGGCGCCGGCGCTTCGCAGCGCCGCGACGTAGGCGGCGTGCTGGGCGAGCGCCTTTTCGAAATCGATCGCCTGGCGATCGAGGAACGTCAGCGCGCATCGGCTGAGGGCCGGGGACGGAAGCCGCACGATCGCACGCATCGCCACAGTGTAAACAACCGGCGGTGTCAGTCCGTATAATCCGCAACGGAGAATCTCCCTACATGAAAAGACAGACTTCGATATTGGTAGTGGCCATGGCCGCCGCGGCTCTGCCGGCGGGCCAGGGGCAGGAAGGCCTCAACGAGGCGGCGCTGAAAGGGCTGGAATTCAGGAGCATCGGCCCCGGTTTCACGACCGGCCGTGTGCAGGACGTCGACATCGATCCCGAAAATCCCAACGTCTGGTACGTCTCGGCGGCCTTCGGCGGGCTGTGGAAGACTGAGAATCGAGGGATCAGCTTCACACCGATCTTCGACCAGGGCGGTTCCTTCACGCTCTGCTGCGTGGCGATCGACCCGAAGGACTCGAACGTTCTCTGGCTCGGCACCGGTGAGAACACCAGCCAGCGCAGCGCTCATTTCGGGGACGGCGTCTACAAGTCCACCGATGCGGGCAAGACCTGGAAGCACATGGGTCTGAAGAATTCCGAGCACATCGGGGAGATTCTCATCGATCCCCGCAACTCGAACGTCGTCTACGTGTCGGCACAGGGGCCGCTCTGGTCGGCCGGCGGTGACCGCGGCCTGTACAAGACCACCGACGGGGGCGCGACGTGGACCCGTGTCCTGCACATCAGTGAAGATACCGGGATCAGCGAAATCCGTTTCCAGCCAGGGAAGCCTGACGTCCTCTACGCCTCGGCGTACCAGCGGCGGCGTGCTGTTGGCCAGATGATCGGCGGCGGTCCCGAGGGTGGGATCTTCAAGACGACCGACGGCGGCAAGAAGTGGACGAAGCTGACGAAGGGCCTGCCCACCGGCGACATGGGCCGCGCCGGGCTGGCCGTCGATCCGAAGAACCCGAACCGCGTCTATGCCCTGATCGACGCGAAGCGGCCCGAGTCCGGCTTCTTCCGCTCGGATGATGCCGGCGCGTCATGGACGCGTATCGGCCGCAGCGTCCAGCGCGAAGGCGGTCGCGGCGGTGGCCGCGGAACGGTTCCCGCGCAACCCCCGACGCCGTGCGCGCCTCTTGGCGCCGCAGCGAAGACAACGACACCTGATGGCGGTGACGAGAGTGCGGATCCGTCGGCCAGAGCGGAGGAGCGGCCGGAACGGAGCGAAAGCGAGTGGAGGCCGCTTGGCGGGGTGCAGGGGCCCCCGCCACCCCGGAATGACGACTGCTACCGTGGCGGCGGCGCGCAGTACTACCACGAGATTTACGTGGATCCGTATCGGCCTGATTGGATCTGGTCGATCAACGTGAGCATGGAGCTGAGCAAGGATGGCGGCAAGACCTGGAGCGCTGCCGGCGTCGAAGACACCGGCGTCCACGTCGATCATCACGCGCTTGCTTTTGATCCGTCCGATCCGAAGCACAGGGTGCTCGGCAACGACGGCGGTCTCTACGAGACCTACGACGAAGGGGAGACCTGGCGCTTCTTCACCAACCTGCCGATCACGCAGTTCTACCGCCTGTCGGTCGACAACGCCAAGCCGTTCTACAACGTCTGCGGCGGCACGCAGGACAACTTCTCCTTTTGCGGTCCGTCGCGCTCGACGAGCCCGTGGGGGGTTCGCACCAGTGACTGGTACATCATCAATGGCGGCGACGGGTTCCAGTCGCGTAGCGATCCGGACGATCCGATGATCGTGTACGGGCAGTCGCAGGACGGCAATCCGAGCCGCTGGAACATGCGGACCGGAGAACGTCGCGGCATTCGTCCGCCCCAGTCCAATGGCAGCGGCGGCGGACGTGGTGGTGGTGGGCGCGGCGCCGGTGCCGGTGGCGATCAGGCCGCAGCACCCGCCGGGCCTGTCGTGCCGCGCGATCGGTCCAACTGGGACACGCCCTTCATCATCAGCCCGCACTCGCCCAGCCGGCTGTACTGGGCGAGCCAGTACGTTTATCGTTCGGATGACCGCGGCGACTCGTGGACGCGCATCAGCCCGGACCTGTCACGGAATCTCGATCCCTTCGCGATCCCGATCATGGGTAAGGTGTGGCCGCGCGATTCGGTCGCACTGAACACCTCGACGACTGCGCTGAGCAACGTGGTGTCGCTCGACGAGTCGCCGCTGCTCGAAGGACTGCTCTACGCGGGCACTGACGACGGCTTGCTGCAGATCACGGAGGACGGTGGGAAGAACTGGCGCAAGGTCGAAGACTTCCCGAACGTGCCGAAGCACACCTACGTGTCGGACATTGCTCCGTCACCACGGGACGTCAACACGGTCTTCGTCGCCCTGAACAATTGGCAGCGCGGCGACTACCAGCCCTACATCGTCAAGAGCACGGATCGCGGTAAGAGCTGGACGAACCTCACCAGCAACCTGCCCGACCGGCACGATGTGTGGACCGTTCTGCAGGATCACGAGAACGGCAACCTCCTGTTTGCCGGGACCGAGTTCGGGCTGTTCGTCAGCGTCAACGGCGGCGGGAGCTGGACGCAGATGCAGGGCGGACTGCCGCCGATCCAGGTGCGCGACATGGCGATCCAGAAGCGGGAGAACGACCTGGTGCTCGCGACCTTCGGGCGCGGGTTCTACATCCTCGACGACTACAGCGCGCTGCGCGGTATCACCGCCCAGACGCTGGCCGCCGAGGCGCAGCTCTTCCCGTTGCGCGACGCCTACTCGTTCGCGCCGCGTGGCAGCGCGCCGGCGGGTTCGGCGGGGATCGGTTCCCTGTCGGGCAACACGACGTTCGACAATCCGCCCTCCGGTGCGGTGTTTACGTATAACGTCGGTGCGGCCCTGCCGGAGAACACCAAGCTGGTGCTGACGATCTCCAACCAGCAGGGGCAGCAGGTCCGCCGGATGGACGTCGACAAGGCGCAAGGTCTCCGTCGGGTCGTCTGGAATCTGCGTGGCGATCCGCCCGCGGCCGGCGGACGCGGCCAAGGCGCCGGCGCTGATGCCGGAGCAGATGCGGCGCAGCAGGCTGCGATCCAGCAGTTCCCCGGCGGGCGCGGCGGGGGCGGCGGCCCGCTGGCGGCGCCGGGTCTGTAT
>JACDDJ010000323.1 GCA_013817065.1 Acidobacteriota bacterium | reverse complement strand
TTTACGCGGTGACGGGCTTCGATCCGAGGCTGTGGACGACCTTGACGACGCGCGCGGCGGCGGTATCGATCTCCTCGTCGGTGGTCATGCGGCCAATACCGAAGCGGACGGAAGCGCCGGGAACGGCAGCAGCGCCGATAGCCTCGAGGACGTGCGAAGCGGCGCCGCTGCCGGAGCTGCACGCTGACCCCGTTGAGACGGCGAGATCGCCGATCGCCATCAGTAAGCGTTCACCATCCACACCCGGAAAAGTCACGTGGAGGTTGTGCGACAGGCGGCGGTCGCCGAGCGGGCCGTTGACGTGGACGTTATCGATGCCGGATTTGAGGAGGGAGAGGAGGCGGTCGCGGAGCGCGCCAAGCTTCTGGCGCTCGGAGTCGAGGCCGCTTCGACAGATTTCCGCGGCGGCGCCGAGACCGACGATGCCGGGGACGTTGAGGGTGCCTGAGCGGAAGCCGTTTTCGTGGCCGCCACCCTCGATCTGGCAGGCGAGCTCGATCCGCGGCTTGCGGCGCCGGATGAACAACGCACCGGCGCCCTTCGGTCCGTAGTACTTATGCCCGGTGAGTGACAACAGGTCCACGTTCATCGCGTGGACATCGATCGGCACCTTACCGACCGCCTGGGCGGCATCGGTGTGGAACAGCACGCCACGCTCGCTGGTGACCGCGCCGATCTCGCCGAGCGGCTGAACGGTGCCGATCTCGTTGTTGGCGGTCATCGCCGAGACGAGCACGGTTCGGTTGGTGATCGTCGCACGGAGCTGGTCGAGATCGATGAAGCCCTCACGGTCGACCGGGAGGAACGTGACCCGCCAGCCTTCCTGCCCCAGCTTCTTGAACGTGTCGAGCACGGACCTGTGCTCGGTCGCGACGGTGATCAGGTGATCGCCCTTGTCGCGCAGGCACGACGCGATGCCCTTGATCGCGAGGTTGTTGGACTCACTGGCGCCGCTCGTGAAGACGATCTCGCCAGGCGTTGCCCCGATCAGCGCGGCCACCTGCGCGCGCGCCGTGTCGACCCCCTTCTGCGCGTCCCAGCCGTAGGAGTGCTGCCGGCTCGCCGGGTTGCCGAACCGCTCGGTGAAATACGGCAGCATCGCGTCCAGCACGCGGCGGTCGACCGGTGTGGTCGCGTGGTAGTCAAGGTAGATCGGTTTCGCCATGTCGGACTCAGATCTTAGCTGAGGCCCTGCCAGCGGTGAAAGCCAGCGGCATCGGCGGTTCGGTCGGCGATGCGGCGATCTCCTGGAGCGTGCAGTCCGACAGCGCCGAGATGATGCGGTCCTTGATCTTCCAGAGCGGGTCGCGGACGCTGCACTTCGAGTACTGGCCGCAATTCTCGGCCTCGGTCGAACAGGCCGTCACGGTGAGCGGGCCGTCGATCGCCTGGATGATATCGGCAACCGAGATCTGCAGCGTCGGCTTGGCGAGCCGGTATCCACCGCGCGTGCCCTGCAGCGAGCGCACCAGCCCGCTGCGCGCCAAACGCTGCAGCACCTTGGCCATCAGCTCGAGCGGGATGTCGTACGCCTCGGCAATCTCGCGGGCGCTGGCCGACGCGCCATCCGCATGGATGGCCAGGTGCTTCATCGCCATCAGCGCGTAGTCAGCTTTCTTCGAGAGTCTCAGCATGGCTCACCACATCCCCAACTGAAGCTTGGCGGCATCGGACATCCGGTCCTTCGTCCAGGCCGGCTCCCACACGATCTCTACCTTCGCGTCGGTCACGCCCTCTACAGACTTGACTTTGTTCGCTACCTCCACCGGGAGGCTCTGCGCGACCGGACAGCCCGGCGCGGTCAGCGTCATCCGCACGCCCGCCACACCCTGCGCGTCGACGATCACGTCGTAGATCAGGCCGAGCTCGTAGATGTTCACCGGGATCTCGGGATCGAAGACGGTCGAGATCGCCTTGATGATCGCCGGCTTCAAGGTCGCAGTTTTCTCCGCGTCAACGACCAGGTCTTCGGTCGTGGTGGTCGCGGCGGGTGCGTCGGGCGGCGGGGTCTGGATGACGGTGAGGTTCTTCATGGTTGTTATCACGGGGGCGTTCTCGAACGCCCGCCTATATTGTTATTCGGTCGAGACGGCTTCCTTTCGGTCCAGCGCCGCTTTCAGGGTGTGCCAGCACAGGCTGGCGCACTTCACACGAACGGGGAACTCACGAACCCCGGCGAGCACCGAGAGCTTGCCCATGTTCTCCACCGCCTGATCGGGCGGTGTCGTCACCATCGCGTGGAACCGCTGAAACAGGTCGTTCGCTACCGCCACCGTCTGCCCCTTGACCGCATCGGTCATCAATGAGGCCGACGCTTTCGAAATCGCGCACCCGGAACCCTGGAACGCGACATCCGCGATCGTGTCGCCGGTCACCTGGACGTAAAGTGCCAGCCGGTCACCGCAGAGCGGGTTGTGCCCTTCGGCGTGGTGGCTCGCCGGTTCAATCGTGCGAAAGTTCCGCGGCCGCTTGTTGTGGTCGAGGATCACTTCCTGATACAGCTCGTTCAGACCGGACATTACCCGAACACCTCGACGACCTTGCGCAGCGCAACTCCGAGCGCGTCCAGCTCCTCGCGCGTGTTGTACATCGCGAGCGACGCGCGGGCGGTGGCTGGTATTCCGAAGCGCTCCATCACCGGCTGCGCACAGTGGTGACCGGTGCGGATCGCCACGCCTTCGCGGTCGACGATGGTGCCGATGTCGTGCGGATGGATACCCTCCATCACAAACGACAGGATGCTGGCTTTCCGCCGGGCCGTACCGATCATGCGGACGCCGGGGATCGCTTCCAGCAGGGTGGTGCCGTAGGCGAGCAACTGCTGCTCGTGCGCCGCCATCTCATCGAGACCGACGGACTGCATATAGTCGATCGCGGTGCCGAGGCCGATGGCACCCTCGATGTGCGGAGTGCCCGCTTCGAACTTGTACGGCAGCTCGTTCCAGGTGGACTTCTCGAAGGTCACCGAGGCGATCATGTCGCCACCACCCAGGAACGGCGGCATCCCCTCGAGCAGCGACTCGCGTCCGTAGAGGACACCGATGCCAGTCGGACCGTACAGCTTGTGCCCCGTCGCGACGTAGAAGTCGGCGCCGAGGGCCTGCACGTCGACGGGCATGTGGTACGCCGCCTGCGATCCATCAAGGAGAACGGGTACGTTCCTGCCGTGCGCGAGGCGAACGATCTCCGCGACAGGATTCACGGTGCCGAGCGCATTCGACATGTGCGTGATCGCCACCAGTCGCGTCCGTTCGCTGAGCAGCCGCTCGAACTCGTCCAGCAACAGCTCGCCGCGATCGTCGATCGGCGCCACGCGCAGGTGCGCTCCTCGCTCGGCGCACGCCATCTGCCAGGGGACGATGTTGGAGTGGTGCTCCATCGCGGAGATGAGGACCTCATCGCCGGCCTGGAGTTTCGGGCGCGCGTAGGCCTGCGCCACCAGGTTGATGCTCTCGGTCGCGTTCCGCGTGAAGATGATCTCGCGATCGCTCGCCGCGTTGAAGAAGCGGCGCACCTTCGTCCGGGCGCCGTCGTAGGCCGCGGTCGCGATCTCGCTCAGGTGGTGAACACCGCGGTGAACGTTGGCGTTCTGGTCGGTGTAGTAGCGCGACAACGCGTCGAGCACGACCCGCGGCTTCTGCGTGGTCGCGGCATTATCGAGATAGACCAGCGGTCGGCCGTGCACCTGCCGCCGGAGAATCGGAAAGTCCGCCCGGACACGCTGGACGTCGAACGCCTTCAGTGTCTCGGTCCCCATGATCAGGCCGCGTCGATCTCGGCCAGGTCCTTTGCCAGCTGCGCGTAGAGTTCGGCTTCGAGGCCTCGGCGCAGATCCTCGATCCGGACCCGGTCGATGACCTCACCGGCAAAGGCATGAATCAGGAGGTCGCGCGCTTCGAAATGAGTCAGACCGCGGGCGCGAAGGTAGAAGATCGCTTCCTCGTCGAGCTGCCCGATGGTCGCCCCATGCGTGCACTTCACATCGTCGGCAAAAATCTCGAGCTGCGGCTTGGTGTTGATCGAAGCGCGGTCGGAGAGCAGCAGCGCCCGGTTGGTCTGCTTGGCGTTGGTCTTCTGCGCGTCCTGCCGGACGATGATCTTGCCGTTGAACACCGCGCGGGCCTTGCCGCCGATGATGCCCTTGTAGATCTCGTGGCTCGGGCAATGCGCCTTGGCGTGGTCGATCACCGTGTGGTTGTCGACCAGCCGATCGCCGTCCGCGAGATAGAGACCGTTCAATGTCACTTCGGCGCCCTCACCGTCGAGGACGGCATTGACGTCGTTCCTGACCAGCTTCCCGCCGAGCGAAAACGAGTGGGATGAGACGTTGGCGCTGCGCTGCGCGTTCACCTGCATGGTCGCGACGTGAAACGCATCGAGACCTTCCTGCTGGACCTTGTAGTGATCGATGACCGCGCTCTCACCGGCAAACACCTCGGTCACGCTGTTGGTGAAGTAGGTGCCGCCACGCAGTGCCGCATAGGTCTCGACGATTCGAACCTGGCTGCGCTCGCCGGCAACGATCAGGGTGCGCGCCTGCGACATGACCTGCGAAGCGGAATCGCCAGCGGCGATGAACAGGATCTCGATCGGGGCCTCGATGACGGCACCGTCGGGGATGTAAAGGTAGGCGCCGTCGCCGGCCAGCGCGGTGTTCAGCGCGACGAAGCTGCGGCCGTGGAAGTCGGCGAGCTGGCCGTAGTAGCGCGGCACGACGTCGCTGTGTTCGCCGGCGGCTGCGGTCAACGAGCCGGCGCGGACACCCTTCGGCAGATCGAGCAGCCGCGACAGCTCCGGCGAGAACCGGCCATTCACGACGGTGATGCGATACCGCGCCGTGGTGTAGGGCAGCGAGTCGAGCTCCGACTGGCTCACCCTGGCATCGCCGGCCGTCTGGAACTCGGCCGAGGCGATCGGCGAGACGTTCGTAAAGCGCCAATCCTCGTCGCGGACGGTCGGGAACCCGAGCGCGGCGAACCGGGCTGCCGACTTGTCGCGCAGCTCCTGCAGCCAGCGGGTCGAGCTCTGCGGCCGCGACTCGAGCGCGGCAATCCACGGCTGGAGTTTCTCTGCCACCTGCGTCGTCGCCATCAGGCCCCCACCGGTTGCGCGCTGGTCGAAGAATCGATCCAGCCGTAGCCCTTCTGTTCGAGTTCCAGCGCCAGTTCCTTGCCGCCCGACTTCACGATCCTGCCACCGCTCAGCACGTGCACGTAGTCCGGCACAATGTAGTCGAGCAGCCGCTGGTAGTGCGTCACGACGATGAAGGCGCGGTCGGCGCCGCGCATGGCGTTGACGCCACTCGACACTATCTTGAGAGCGTCGATGTCCAGGCCCGAGTCGGTCTCGTCGAGCACGCACAGCTTCGGTTCGAGCAGCGCCATCTGGAAGATCTCGTTGCGCTTCTTCTCACCGCCTGAAAATCCTTCATTTACGGCGCGCTGCAGCATGCTCTGGTTGATCTCGAGCAGCTTCGACTTCTCCTGGATCAACTGCATGAACTCCATCGCGTCGAGCTCGGGCTGGCCGAGGTGTTTGCGCTTGGCGTTCACCGCCGCCTTCAGGAAGTAGGCGTTGTTCACGCCGGCAATTTCCACGGGGTACTGGAACGCCATGAAGATGCCTTCACGCGCGCGCGTGTCGGGATCCATCTCGAGCAGGTCCTTGCCCTCGAACAGCACTTCGCCGCCCGTCACCTCGTATTCGGGGTGTCCGGACAGCGCGCGCGCGAGCGTGCTCTTGCCGGACCCGTTCGGTCCCATGATGGCGTGCACTTCGCCCGCCTTCACCTGGAGATCGATCCCGGTGAGGATCTGTTTGTCTTCGGCCTTGACCTGGAGATTTTTAATTTGAAGCATGGTGATGATTCGGGGC
>JACDDJ010000322.1 GCA_013817065.1 Acidobacteriota bacterium | reverse complement strand
TCGTCGCCCTGACGGTACCGACTGGCGTCGTAGTAACCGCAGAATCCGCGGACACACGCGAAGCCGTGGTCTCGGTGAAAGGGATGATGTGTTCGATGTGCGCGCGAGGCCTCGAGACGCGCCTGTCGAAGCTCGGGGACGCGAAAGCTGCGAAGGTGGACCTCGACAAGGAGCAGGCGATCGTCACCTTCCCGCCCGACACGAAGGTTACCGACAAAGACATCGAGAAGACGGTGACTGATGCCGGATTCAACGTAGTCAAGATCGAGTGGCGGACGAATGGTGGGAATGGCGATGGCAGTAGCGCGGCGACGGCAGAGTTCCAGATCGAAGGCATGCATTGTGAGCGGTGCGCGGCGAACCTGGCCAAGGTGCTTCAGCAGCATCCCGGTGTCAGATCCGCCGATGTCGCCTTCGAGAGCAAGATCGCCCGCGTGACGTACGAAGCGGGCAGTACCGACACGGACGCCATCGCGAAGACGATCGAGTCGCTCGGCGTGTTCAAGGCCAAGCCCGTCAAGGTCGATCCGGTCGCAGGGTCGAACGACCGTTCCCGCACGCCGCAGACTGGCAGCGGGGTACGCAAGTGAAGACAGTGGCGATCGCGGCTTTTCTCGCTGCCACGTTTGTTTCAGCCGAACGAGCCTCTGCAGACCAGGGGCCTCTCTTCTCGGGTCACGGTCCAGTATTCGGCATGACCACGCCGACGAATGCCGACGACGGGTGGGCCATCGACGTGGGGCTGATGGGGCGGAAGGGTGAGGAGGGTGACGGCGCAATGCTCAGAACTATGTTCAGCTACGGCCTGACCGAAGATCTCCAGGTCTCGTGGTCGCTTCCTGTCGTGTTCTCGTCTGCTGCGTTCGCGCCTGCCCGGATGACCGGGATGATGCCAGGCAGCGGTGATTTCGAAGCGATCGGTGCCTGGCGCTTTCACCGCCAGGCCACGGGGGTCGGGACCAGGTTCGAAAGCACGGCGTACGCGGGCGCGATCATACCCGGCCCACAGCGTGGAGCGGGAATGGCGCGTGACTTGAAACGCGCCCCTGGCACGTATACTGCCGTCTCGACGGGCATGGCGTCGCGCAGTCACTATGCATGGGGCGGCGTCGGCTACACACGATTCTTCGAGTCGGAAGGCGATCGCCGGGCGAATGTTTTTTCCTACAGCGCTGTGTGGGGCTATCGTCCGCCGCCGCTGCAGAAGGAATATCCACATTGGGATTGGCGGTTGTTCGTGGAAATGACCGGTGAGCGCTCACAGGGCATTCGACGCGACGGCCTGGACATGCCAGAAACCCGCGGACATCAGATTTTCCTCGGTCCGGCGACACTCGGCATTTACAAGAACTACGCGATCGAAGGCGGGATTCAGTTTCCCGTGTACCGGGACATTGGCGCCCGGCTGCAGCGAGAGACATTCCGTTTGGCGATCAACTTCACGTATTTTCCGTAGCCACGAAAGGGGTGAGTTAAATGAAGCGTCTGCTTTACATGTTGCCGATCATCGCAGCGCTGGGCGTGTCCGACGCCCGAGCGGAGTTCCGTCAGATCGATGTGAGCATCTTCGGCATGGATTGAGCCATCTGTGCACACGCCGTGAGCGTGTCCCTAGAAAAGCTCGAAGGAGTTCGAGCCGCCAAGGTTAGCCTCAATCAGGGCCGAGCGACCATCGAACTTCAACCAGGAAACAAGGTCAGCTTGGCCGATATCCGCGAGAGAGTGCGGCGAAACGGGTTCACGCCCCAGGGAGCGACGGTGACGGTTCGGGCTCGCGTTCTAGTAGACGGCGACAGGTTGCGGCTCGAGGTGCCGGAGACAAAGGAAACGTTCGAAGTGGCCACGACGCCACATGCCGAGAAGCTGGCGCAGCTGAAGAAACACGTCGGCCAGGTGGTCACGGTAAAGGGACTCATTGCCGCACCAAAAGACAAAGCGGCAGCGGTCATCCAGATAACAGACGTAACAGCCGAAGGCGCCAAACCATAGAGGCCCGAAAATGAATCACACGGACACAGAACAAGCTGCTGGCGCCGGAGCGGTTGCCGAAACGATATTGCGTCCCGACCGACTGCTCCGCGTCTCGCTTGGGCTTGTATACCTGTGGTTTGGCGCGCTCAAGGTGCTTGGGATGAGCCCTGTGGTGGAGTTGGTCCGAGCCGCGAATCCGTTGCTGGCAACGCTGCCGTTGTACGTGGCGCTGGCCGCATTTGAGGTCGGCCTAGGTGTTGTTCTCTTGGTTGGGACGTGGACTCGCATGGGGGCTGCCGCGGCGACGTTGCACCTGTTCGGGACGTTTGCGGTCGTAGTCTCGTCACCACGGCTGGTGTTCCAGCCGTGGTTCCCCTTCCTTACGATGGAAGGCGAGTTCCTCATCAAGAATCTGGTGCTGCTCGCCGCGGCGGCGGCGCTCTGGTCGCTGTCGCGACAATCAAGTCGCACGCCGGCGCTGTGGCGACTGCCCCGTGTCGCGACCGTGAGCCTGCTCGCCGCACTGGTGGCCAGCAGTGCCGGGCTCGGAGTGTATCTCCATCAGAGTCTTCGCGCAGTTGGCGAGCGCGCTGGCCGTCTCGATTGGCGGACTCTCGCCAGTACGCCGGTCACCGCCGCGCGGCTTGCAGCCGCGAACCACGTCACGATTGACGGAGTCATATCCGCGCGCTGTCCGTTGCTCGGATGCTGGATCAGACTCCGTGACGACCACCAGAGCGAGTTGTTTATCGATCTCGCGCCGAGTGGGCTGAGCGCCCGCCAATTGAGTCTCGGCAGTCCGGTCCGGGTGGAAGCGAAGATCGGTAAGACCCGTGACGGCGAGGTCGGCCTGGTGGCCTCGCGAATCGAAGTGCGGGGGATGTAAGACATCATGAGAGCTCGTGTTTCGCAGGATCGGTTTGTCAGCTACACATCCCTGTTTACCTCGTTCGGCACGTTGGTGTGCTGTGCGTTGCCGTCGGTACTCGTGCTGATCGGCCTAGGCGCAACCGTCGCGTCTTTTCTGAGTGCGGCCCCCTGGTTGGTGACGCTCTCACGGAACAAGGAATGGGTCTTTGCGATCTCGGGTGCCCTGATCGCGCTCAACTTCGTCTATGTGTACCGGGTTGCTCCCCGACTTCGCGCTGCCGGGGAGGCGTGCCCAATCGATGAACGAACTGCGTGTTCCACCGCCGACACGGTGAGCCGCGTCACGTTGTGGACATCGGCCGTTATTTATGTCGTCGGCTTCTTCGCGGCATTCATCTTGGGACCGCTCCTCGTCCGGTTCGGATGACCGAGCCCTGTGTGGCAATCTCTCTTCGGCCCAGACCATCACTCCAGGCCACGGACCGCTGCCCCACACCCAAGCGCGAAGCGCGTGGCGCTCACGCCCGTTCTTGTTGCTGCTCTTGCTCGTCCTGGACGGGATCGCATGCCTGCGGCAACGATTTTCAATGGACGCCGAGCCGGAGATCGAGTCGTCCCTGCCGCGTACGGCACGCCACGTCGTGCCGTCCTCTATCGCTTCGGTTCGGTAACTTCCGCCTTGATTCCGGCCTGGTCGATCAATCGCTTTTGCGATTGGCGACGGAGAAGGCTTCCTGGCGTCGAACGTGACTCCCGCGGTGCTCCTCGGCTGGCCAGCCAATTTCCACTTTCGTTGCCTTCGACCAGTAGATCGAACGGCTTAACGTAAGCAACTAAAAGACTTCCGCGGTCGAATGTGCAGTTCGATACCAGCATTTTCAGCGACCGCGCTTGATCGTGCGGATCTTGCAAAACGAACAGATTATGGGCGTTTTTCGCGAGTTCTAAAATTTTGGAACCAGTCGCCCCGTAGTCGTGGCTTGCCTTCTCGTGCTTGGCGGTCTCACGACGAACAGACGCGAGTTCCGCTTCCCACTCTGCTGACTTCCTCAGCCACAACTCATCGGTGATCCGACCGGCCAGTCGATCGTCGTAGGCCCGATCAAGCTTCGCCTGAGTGGCGAGGTACTGCTGCTGCAGGTGCATGACCGCGGATCGGTGGAACCGCTCCTTGTCACCCTGGCTTTCGCGAAGCGCCTCGGCGATCCAGTCCGACACGTCAGGCGGAATCTGCACGCGTCGCACAACGTCCTCGAACAATCGCGAGAGCTCTTCTTCTCGAACGTAGGTGTTCCCGCACCGGCCGCGCCCGCCCGTGCAGTGGTAGTACACGTACCGGCCCTTCTTGACGTCCGCGGTCATTGCACAGCCGCACCGGCCGCAAGCCACCAGACCTGCAAATGCATGGCGGTGCTTCGTGTACTTCGGGCGGTTTCCTGACTCGAATACCTCTTGGACCGTCTCGAACAGAATCTTCGAGATCAGCGGTTGGTGGTTTCCTTCGTACCGCTTTCCCTTCCAGAGGAACTCGCCCGCGTAGATCGGGTTTCGCAGGATGCGATGAATCTCGGATTTCGCGAGGCGACGGTGCGCACGGGGGTGGGTCAAGCCGTTCTCGCCGGCGAGCCGGGTGACTTCCTTGAGCGAGACGTCCCCACGGGCGTACCACTCGAATACCTGCGCGACCAGGGGGCCGCGAACTGGGTCGACCTCAATCCGACGTGTCTCGGAGTTGTTCAGGTAGCCGACGTGCGCCACGGTGGGCCAGTGACCCTGCTCGGCCTTCTCGCGCATCCCTTTCCGGACTTCTTCGGAGAGATTGTCGATGTAGTTCTTGGCCATCAGGACACGGATCCCGTGCATGAACTTCTCGGACGACCGGGAATCGTCCGACAGGATCACGCCTTCCTTGACCAAGTGGACCTCGAGATCGAGGTCGCCGATCGTCACCCAATCCTTGATATTGCGGTACAGGCGGTCTGTCTTCTCGACGAGGAGCACCGGCCGCGATGCGGAATTCTCCTGGAGGAATGCGACCATCTCTCCGAAGGCGACGCGGCCGGCACGCTTGGCAGTTTCGATGTCCTCGAACTCTCGAACGATCTGCAGTCCGTGTTGTGTCGCGTATTCAGTGAGCAGCTTCCGCTGGGCTGGGATCGAGAAGCCTTCCTTCTCTTGTTCCTTCGATGACACTCGTACATAGAGCACCGCTTCCCGCACGGGCGCGGGCACGGTGTCTGTCTGCTCGGAAGCACGCTCTTTCATGGCTAGCTCAGGTGGATTCTGACTCGGAGTCGTTCTGTCTCAGTTTCAGATCCCATTCTCTCAGGAGAGCGAAGTACTCGGCTAGTCTTTCGCGACACTGACGTTCATCAATCTCCGCGGGTTTCCCGTGGCGGGGCTCCGGCGACACGTGTGCCGCGAGGTCCTTCGACCTTGTCGGGTGCGTGCCGGCCGATGAACCCCTCTTTGGGCGCATGGTGTGTCACCGCACGGGCGCCCACTCAGCGTGGGCGCCCGCATCGGTGCCCTTCGTGCTAGTGCGTTTCGCTTCCAGACGACCCGCGCGCGTGATCCGCGTATGCCTGGAGCACCAGGTTTTCGAGCCGGTCTTGCGCGTTGCGCTTGGCGATCCAGCGAAGCAGCGAGAAGCTGCGGCGTTCTCCGTGGACAGTGAACGGGCGTGAGGGGAAGCTGACGTTCTGGCCGTTGCCGTCGCGCTTTTGCCAGACGGCAAACCCAACGAGCTTCAGTCCGTCGAGCTCGCCGCCACTGAAGTGGATCTCTGCGTCGGCCAGCTTGCCCGGCGCAGAGTGGTGCTCGGACTTGAGAATCTTCACGATGATTGTGTTCATGGCTCGGTCTCCTGCGGTGTCGGGGTTTGAGTGATTTGTCTGCTGGCCATGCCTGCGCTTCTGTCGTCGTCGGAAGCTGGAGCCGTTGCCAGAGCCACTGCTGCAGCGTGTTGAGGCCAACCAGGACAGGGTCGGCTGGTGCGAGCCGATGCGCTCGAGAGCGGCAGCGGGCGCGCTGC
>JACDDJ010000321.1 GCA_013817065.1 Acidobacteriota bacterium | reverse complement strand
TGCGTTCGGTGAGCGGGTCGCCATTCAGCACAGCGGCCTCTCAGACGGCGAGCGCTACGACCAGTGGCACCGGATCCGCCGCGGCGAGGTCGATGTCGTGGTCGGCACGCGCTCGGCGGTGTTCGCGCCGGTCGTGAACCTCGGGTTGATTATCGTGGACGAGGAGCACGACGGCTCCTACAAACAGGAAGAGACGCCGCGGTATCACGGCAGGGACGTCGCGGTGGTCCGCGCCCAGCAGGCCGGCGCGCTCGCGGTGCTGGGGTCGGCGACGCCGTCCATGGAGAGTTTCTACAACGCGCACAGCGGACGCTACCATCTCGTCACGCTCGAACGCCGCGTCCTCGACCGCCCGATGGCCGACGTCCGCATCGTCGACATGCGCGCGGAGTTCGCAACGCACGGTCCTGACGTCATCCTGAGCAGCCCGCTGATCGAGGCGATCGGCGTGCGCCTGGAGAAGAGAGAGCAGGCGATGGTGCTGCTCAACCGGCGCGGCTTCGCGACGGTTGTGTTCTGCCGCCAGTGCGGACATACGCTCGAGTGTCCGAACTGCAGCGTGTCGCTGACCGTCCACAAGGCGATCCGCCGTGCCCGCTGCCACTACTGCAACCACGCGACAGCGATCCCGACGAAATGCTCCGAGTGCTCGGGCGAATTCCTCGAGCAGATGGGCTTCGGCACCGAGCGGATCGAAGCCGAGATCCGCGCCATCTTCCCCGATGCGCGTGTCTCGCGGGTCGACCGCGACACCGTTCGGCGCAAGGGTGCTATCACCGGGATGCTGTCGCGCTTCGCGTCTGGCGAAGTCGACATCCTCGTCGGGACGCAGATGATTGCGAAAGGTCATGACTTCCCGCGCGTCACGCTCGTCGGCGTGATCTCGGCGGACGTCGGTCTCGGGATGGCCGACTTCAGGGCCGGCGAACGGACCTTTCAGCTCCTCACACAGGTGGCGGGCCGCTCAGGACGAGGCGAACTGAGAGGCGAAGCCTACGTCCAGACCATTCACCCGGACCATTACAGCATCCGTCACGCATGTCGACAGGACTACGCCGGCTTTTTCGCCGACGAGATCGCCTTCCGCAAGGAGATGAAGTATCCACCGGCGATCGCGATGATCAACGCCGTCGTGAAGTCAGCCACCCGCGAAGGCGCAATGACCGACGCCGCGGATCTGGTGCGGGCGATGCGATGGGGCGGTGAGCCATACCGGATCCTTGGGCCCGCACCGGCCCCGCTCAGCCGCCTCAAGGGTGAGTACCGAGCGCAGTTCTTCGTGAAGGGATCGCATCGGGGCGCGATGCGGAAGGCGCTGGTCTCCGCGCTGGACTCGCGGCCCGAGATCCGGCGCCGGACGATCGTCGACGTCGACCCGATGTCGGTTCTATGAATCCATCAACGTATCGATCGGGACGGGCGTGAAGCAGATGATGAAAATCACCAGCGCCAGGACGGCGATCACGTAGCGGCTCGCCGGCATCGCCTCCTCCTCCCAGATCACGCGTGGGTGGCGCGGCCCGAGCAGCACGAGCATCAGGACCATCATCACTGTCATGAACGTCCAGCTCGAGGAGTTGTAGGTCATCGCGATCGCCACCCCCACCGTCGCGAGGGAAATCGGTGTCGACCATCGCTTCAGCGTTGCGTAGGTGATGTGCCCGCCGTCCAACTGTCCGAATGGCAGCAGGTTCAGCGCCGTCGCCAGCATCCCGAACCACGCCGCAAAGACCATGGGATGGATGTTGATGGTGACCTTGTCCGACAGGGTCCCGAAGTTCAGGGCGGCGACCCACTGGAACAGCAGCGGCTCCCCCAGGTAGAAGACCGATTGCCCGGTTGGCATCGGCACCACTTCCGACATCGCCATCCCGAGAAACAGCGCCGGCACCAGGACAAGGAAGCCCGCAATCGGGCCGCCGACGCCGATGTCGAACAGGATCGTCCGATTCGGAAAGGGGTCGCGGATCCTGATCACCGCGCCGAGCGTGCCGGTGAGCGGCAGCGGCGCCGGGAGGAAGTAGGGGAGTGACGCGTCGATGTTATAGCGACGGCAGAAGTAGTAATGCCCGAACTCGTGGGCACCGAGGATCCCGAGCAGCGTCAGGCTGTACCACAGCCCGTCGACGAGCGATCCCAACGTCAGGGGAACCTGCCGGCGCCCGAACTCCGAGATGAACGAGTGATAATGAAGAGCGCCGACCGCCGTCGTGAACAGCAGCGTGAGCAGGAACAGAAGGATATGCACCCACCAACGGTGGCGGAACTTGCGGCGAGGCGCACGGACCCTGATGATCTCTTCTGGCCAGCGGATCGACGTGAAGGGAGACTCGGAACCGAGCGGTGGGTGCACCGGTCCGACGGGCGGGTAGGGCAATCAGCCTCCGATGTTCTGGAGATCCTTGCCGGGCTTGAACCGGATCGTCCGGCCGGGCGGAATCCGGACTTCCTTACCGGTCCGGGGATTCCGGCCGATGCCACGCTTGCGCGGCTTCACCTGGAACACACCGAACCCGCGCAGCTCAATTCGCTCACCCCGCTGCATCGAAACGCGCATCGCATCGAACACCGCGTCAACAGCCACCTCGGCCTTGACTTTGGTAATATCCGCGATTTTCGATACCTCATTGACGATGTCGACCTTGATCATGCTTAGCGACTCCTCAGGAGTTGTAAGTATCATAGGGACTGTAACTTACGCTGTCAAGCATCGTGCTAAATAGACTTACAACATGCCCGTGAAACGTGCCCTCGGCCTGCCTACGGTCGTGTTGGTCGGCCGTCCCAACGTCGGCAAATCCACCCTCTTCAATCGGATCACCCGCAGCCGGCGTTCGATCGTCACGGCGATCGCGGGCACGACCCGGGACGTGATTGATGAGCCGGCGGCGTGGGAGGACACGCCGTTCCGCCTCGTGGATACCGGCGGGATGTTCGGCGCCAGCAAGGACCCGCTTCATGAGTTGGTCATCATCCAGGGCCGGAAGGCACTCGAGACCGCGGACGTGGTCGTGTTCGTGGTCGACGGACGCGAGGGACTGGTCTCGGGCGATCAGGAGATCGCCAGCTATCTCAGGGCGTCCAAGGCGCCGGTCTTGATGGCGGTCAACAAGACCGACGACAAGAAGTCGCGCGGACGCGTCCTCGAGTTCCACGAGCTTGGCTTCGAGCCGGTCGTCGAGATCGCCGCGGAACACGGCGACGGGGTAGCGGACCTGCTCGACGAGGTGGTCAAACAGCTCCCGGCTCGCAAAGAGCCGGGCGAGGACACGTCCGAAGAGACCGCCATCGCGATCGTCGGTCGTCCCAACGTCGGTAAGTCATCCCTTCTGAACCGCCTGCTCAAGGAGGAACGCTCGATCGTCAGCGATACGCCCGGCACCACTCGAGACACGGTCGATGCGATCCTCAAGTGGCAGAAGCGGACCTTCCGGATCGTCGACACCGCCGGGATCCGTCGCCCTGGTCGCGTCGCCGCCAGTGGTCAGCTCGAATCTCTCAGCGTGATCCTCGCCAAGCGTGCCATCCAGAAAGCGGACGTGGCGGTGCTGATCATCGATGCCTCGATCGGAACTGCCGACCAGGATGGCGCGATTGCCGGCGAGGCCGAAAAAGCCGGCTGCGGCATCGTCATCGCGGCGAACAAATGGGACTTGATGAAGTCGAAGGGACCGGACTTCTATAAGACCTTCGACGATGAACTTCGCCGGCAGTTGAAGTTCCTGGACTACGCTCCGATCCTGCACATTTCGGCGGCGACCGGTGAACGCGCGCAAAAGGTCCTCGAGGCGGTGGACAAGGTTGCCGCGGCGCGCTCGCGACGTGTGCCGACCGGCGAGTTGAACCGCTTCGTGCAGCAGATCACCGCCGAGCATCCCCCCAAGAGTCCAGGCAAGCGCGCGGTGCGCGTCCTGTATGCGGCGCAGATCGGGACCGAGCCACCGACCTTCGTGTTCTTCACGAACGTCGCGACCGAATTTCACTTCTCCTACCAGCGATACCTGGTGAATCGGTTACGCGAGAAATTCGAACTCGAGGGCACGCCGATCCGGCTGCACGTGAGGCGACGGGAGAAGAAAGGTCCGAAGGATTAGGCGAGCGACGCTCGAAAGCTCGGTCGTAATCGGGGCGCGAAGAAGGATGAAGTGCGTCGAGTGTCGTCGGCCATGTGGTCAGGCGGACGGCACGAAGCGGCGAAGCAGTCCGCCGCCCGCACGAGAGACGTGAAAGGCGTACGCGGCCAGACCGCCGACCAGGAGGATGGTCATCGACGAGGCGAGCGCGTGGGGCTTGGTGAGATCGAGCGTCAACGGCGCAAGCTGCAGCGCCTGGTTCACGGCCATCGAGGTGGCGAGCGCAAGCAGCCCGTAACGGATGAAGGCATAGAGCAGCGGGATCACGAGCAGGGCCGCAAAGAGCAGGATGATCCACAGCCGCTCGGCGCCGCCTCCCTCGGCGAGCACGAGGGCGCCGAAGAGCACCGCGAGAATACCGATCGCCACGGCGCGCCGGCGGACCAGTGCGAGCAGGACGACATAGATGAAGGTGCCGAACATCGCGATCTGCAGCGCATTGGGCAGCACGCGCAGGAGCGAGGACACGCTGTGCTGCGCGCCGAGCAGGTAGGCGGCGTTCGACACCCGTGGTGGCCCGGGGACCCCGGACATCGCTGCCCCGATCATCGGGCTGAGGGCACCGAGGAGCACGAGCAGCACACCGACGGCACATCCGACGAGGACGTCGCGGCCGACCAGCGGATCGCGGTACTGCGCCCGCAACAAGCGCGTCCAGCCGATCAGCATCTCGGGGCAGAAGCGCCGCACGAATGGCTCCAGGCCCAGGTAGAACAGCCAGGTGAAACCGACGTTCGCTATGGAGAACGCCAGCGCCGAGAAAAACAGGTCGGCTTCTGAGTCGGCCGCGAGCGAGTGGCGCGCCCCGAGCGCCCAGGCGGCAACCCAGACGGCGATCAGGAACAGCGCCACGCGCGACGCGCCGCTCGCATCTGCGCGTCCGCTCATGATATTCGTTCGAGCCAGCGCGATCGCGCCGGCGAGCATCACGACCAGGAGCACGGCGCCGCCGACGGCGAGCGTCCGCATCAGCGCCGAGGGGCGTGCCTGTTCCATCCGCTGCGGCACGGTCCACGGCCACACCACCTGAAAGACGACCGGCCGGCCACGATACGCGGCCGCTTCGACGCGCACCCGCGCCGCCGGCGTGCCCGGCATCGCTCCTTCCCACGCCGTCCGGTGATCGGCGTAGATGCGCGGCGTCCAGCGCGGCGGCACGCTGGTGAACTCCGACATGGTGAAGCCCGCGGCGTTGAAGAGCGGCTGCCAGTCGGGCGCCGCCCCGGCCTCGCCCTGGTCTGTTTCGAGCTGCGGCGGCATGGTGATGAACTCGAGCAGCCGTCCCTGCTGGTCGACCACCACGCTGGCCATGCCGGATACAGCGAGCGGTGGATCGTTCACCGTCGGCATCCAGCTGCTTGCAGCCGGCATCAGTTCACGCGGACTGGTGCGATACCAGAAGCGAAGGACCGGCGCCGGCGCGTTCGACAGCACGTCCCACCGCCCCGGCGAACGATCCTGCCCGCCGAGCCAGCCGACGTATTCACCGCTCATCGTCACACCGCGCGCGTTGTCGACGCCGCGCGCCGGGTATCCGGCCGCGACCAGGATCTCGCGGGCGCGCTCTTCGAGAACGTCCGCCGACTTGTCGAACGTGACGCGGTTCGCGATGTGGTTCCGCGCTGCCAGCGCCGCGATCGTGATCACACCGATGAGGACGAATGCGAGCAGCGAGATCCCCAGCGTGCGCGACAGCCCTGTTGTCTCACCGGCCGCCGCAACCATCTCGGGTGACGGGGTTTCACCC
>JACDDJ010000320.1 GCA_013817065.1 Acidobacteriota bacterium | reverse complement strand
ACTCTTCTCAGGAGCCTCCGCCACCCAGTAGGCAGCGAGCGGTGGGTCTCCGAAAGCGCCCTCAACACCACGCCTTACAGCCGCTTCATCCTTGGGAGTGCCCTCCGCTTCAAAACCTTCCTGCAACGTGAACGCGACGAGAATGTCGAGGTCACGGCGAAGCGCGGGGCGTATCGAGTAAGCAGATACCACTGGTGTAATGATCACTAAGGGTGTGCGGAGCGGACTGCCGGAGGGGCGCCCGGGTAGCTCAGGCCCGGTTTCTCGACCCTCGCCCAGGCCGCGTCCGTCATGCCCTCAGCCGACCTCGCCACTGGACGTAGCGGCGCTCATTGACAGTCCACATCCTCTCGCCAAACCAGAGGCCACCCAGAGGGAATAGCGCGCTGGGAAGACACCAAGCGACGCGGCCGGCGCCGGTTCATCCTCCTCGACGGCGCGTCGGTGAGGCGCAACCGCCACGACCACCATTCTTTGACCCTCATCCAAGCAACCTCCCTGCGGACCGCTTTGGTTCGGCGTGCCTATGCTACCTAATCCAGCCCCGCTGGTCGCGGGCCCAGCAGGTCCCAGCGGTTGCCGGCAATGTCGACGAACACCGCGACGTTGCCGTAGGGCTCCGAGCGTGGCTCTGTGACGAAGACAACACCCGCGGCAATCATGCGGGAGTAGGCGAATCCGAAGTCATCGACGCGCAGGAACAGGCCGACACGTCCGGCGAACTGTCGGCCGACGGCGGATCGCTGGTGCTCACCGTCGGCGCGCGCGAGCAGGATACCGGTGGCGCCCCCGACCGGACGCACCACCACCCACCGCTTCGGCCGGCCATCGTTGGTCGTCGACGGCACATCTTCGATCAGCTCGAACCCGAGGACGTGGACGAAAAAATCAATGGCCTGATCGTAGTCAGCAACGATGAGCGAGATGAGATCGAGGTTAGCCATGTTGATCTAGCCGATGGCGAGTTCGACGGCCCATTGGTAGACGCCGAGTCGTCGAGACTGATACGCAGTGCAACAACGGTCTCGAGTGCCCACGCCGGCGCGTGGCTGTACAGCACCCCGGCCTTGGTAGACCAGGGTCCCCATCCGGCTGCATCGATGCGGCGCCGTATCGGCAAGGCGGTGTCCTGGTGCCACACCACCAGCCAGTTGGCGGCGGACGACTTGTCGAACAAGGTCGCCCGGAACGGGATCGGCTCGGCCCCGACGTAGCCGCTGGCAATCGCCAGCATCCGCCGGTCGGCGGCCAGCGCGCTGACGATGGGCACGCTCAGAACGTGCCTCGCGCCTGCCTTCGTACGATCCATCGCTGCAGCGCTCAATTCAGCGAGGGCCTGCATCATCTCCGCAGGTTCGAAGATGCTCTCGTGGATGGTATAACCGGGACTCGCTTCTCTCATGTGCCAGGTCGCACGTCGGACGAACCGCGCTATCGCTTCGCAGCGACGCGAGCGTTGCCGCCGCCGCGCGGGTCGGCTGCTCCTTGGAAACCCGCCGGCCGGCCCTCGGCATCATACGAAATCGCGAGTGCCGTGGCATTGCCGATCGCGAACACTTCGCGCAGCCTGTGTCCGCGGCTGGCCAGTCCCTGCCGCACGTCTGCGGGGAGCGCCCGGTCAACGAGAATCTCGTCGGGTTCGCTGAACGCGATCCTCGGTGCTGCCAGCGCGTCGGGCAGCGCCATCCCGAAGTCCACGACATTCATGATGATCTGCGGCACGGTCTGCCCGATGGTGTGACCGCCGGGCGTCCCGAGCGCGATCCATGGCTTACCGTCGCGCAGCAGAATCGTCGGACAGTCGCCGGAGAGTTTGTGGCGTCCCGCGTGCGCGTCCATGGGATTGCCCTTCGGCTCGAACGTCGAATACGCCAGCGAGTTGTTCAGCCAGATGCCGGTGCCTTCCACCATGATGCGGCTGCCGAACACGTTGCCAAGAGTCTGCGTGGCCGAGACGATGTTGCCGGCCGCGTCAGCGACGACGAAGTGCGTGGTGTGGTCACCGGCGGAATCGATGCGCGGCGGTTGGAAGGGCCGTGCTTTCGCGGGATCGATCAACCCCGCCTGCTCGCGCCAGTAGGCTTCCGAGAGCAGGCGGTCGAGAGGTGGCGGTGCGACTTCCGGATCCCCGGCGTGGCGAAGCCGCACCCAGAAGCCGTGCTTGCTTGCTTCCGCGAACGTGTGCAGGTAATCGACGGAGTTGTGGCCGAGGGCGCGGACGTCGCGCATGCCCATGATTCCCAGCCGGACCAGGAAGTCGAACGTGTTCGCCGGGGGCGCGGCGGTGACGACTTCGACGTTCCGGTAGCGGATCCGGATCGGGTCATACCACTCGGCTTGCGCACTGTGGAGGTCCGAGAGTGCGAGGAACCCGCCGCTCTTCCGCATCGCCTCGTCTATTCGCCTGCCGATGTCGCCGTCATAGAAGGCGGCCGCTCCGGATTGCGCTACGGTGGTAAGAGTCCTCGCCAGGTCGGTCTGCGTCAGACGCTCGCCCTTCTTCAGCGGGACGTTGCCACGGCCAAAGATGGCGCGCGCGTGTGGTGGGAACGCCTCGAAGGCATCCTCGATGCCCCAGGCGTCGTTTTCCGACAGCACAAAGCCGTCGCGGGCAAGACCGACCGCGGGATCGAAGAGTTCGGCCCACTGGCGGGAGCCGTAATCCTTCCACAGGGCTTCCCATCCGCGGAGGTTTACCGGCGTCGAGACCGCCTTCGCACCGCGTCGATTCTCAGCATAGCCGGGTGTCGGCGCACGGTAGGCGTCCGAGCTCACACCCGCGGGGATCCGGCCGCTGGTGTTGAGGAACCTCACGCGGCCGCTGGCCGCGTGATACGTCATGATCGTCCCGTATCCGCCGATGCCAGACATGCCGGGTTCGACAACGTTGAGCGCTGCCGCCACCGCTACAGCGGCGTCGAACGCGTTGCCGCCGGCTTCAAGGACGGCGACACCCGCGGCGGTCGCGTGCGGGTGGGCAGACGCCACCACTCCGGCGCCAGCCGACGCGCGCGGCTCCGGCGGCCGCGACGCGCATGCAGGGAGGACGAATATGAGAGCGACCGCAGCAGAGATCAGGCGCATTCCGCGCATCATAGCGCGAGGGAACACTCTGGCTCGGCGCCAGAGTCCGGTTGTCGGCCTACTCAGTCACCGGCGATGAATGCGCCCAGCCGCCATGAACCATGGGTCTATAGAATCGCGCGATAACCAATCGGCGACCGCCGCACGTTGCACCGCACGTCCGCACGTGGAAATCGCACCGCACGTCGCACTTAGCACGTCGACCGTGGGGGCCGCCTACTCGCCGAAGGCTGTAGGCGGTTCCGGCAACGGCGTCACCACCCGCGTGAACTGGCCACGCTGGAGCAGCTCGCGGCCTTTGCCGCCGCGGCCGGTCACTTCGTACTTCGTCGTGCTGATGGTCTGCTCGGCGCCGCGCGACGTCTCGACGACCATCAAGTCGCGGTCGCCCCTGGACGCGATGAAGCCGAGGACGCGGTCGCCCTCATTGAGCTTGATCAGAATCACACCGCGTCCGGGGCCGGACAGGTAGTTCACCTCGTCGGCCTGGGTCAGAACGGCGCGGGCCTCGCGGGTCGCGGCAATCAGGATCTCCTTGCCGGTCGAGCGCGACACGCCGACGAACTCCGCACCCTCAGGGACGCGGCCGTAGCGACGGCCCGAGCGCGTGCTCGGCTCGACGAACGGCTCGAAACTGAAACGCGCGCTGTAGCCGTCGCTCGAGACCGCGACGGCGTGGACGGGCGGCGCGACGCCTTCCTTCCGCGTCGTGATGTCGCCGACCACCCGCGTGTCGAGGCTGAAGGCGGCGACGATCCGTTCGCCGTCCTTCAGTTTGAAGAAGCGCTGGATCGGTTCACCGTAACCTGTGGATGCGGGGATGTCGATGATCCGCGCCGTGTAGGCGGCGCCGAAGTTACTGAAGAACACGACCGACGCGCGCGTGCTGCCGGGCAGCACCGCCGTCACCAGGTCACCCTCACGCACGCGCGTGGAGGCGACGTCCTTCACTTCCTTCTGCCGCTTTACCCAGCCGTCACGCGAGACGATCACGACGTTGTCTTCCTCGACGATGAAGTCCTCGGCGGTGTACTCGGACTCCCCTTCGTCGCTCGAGATCAGCGTGCGTCGCGCGTCGCCGTATTTCTTCTGGATCTCCTCGATCTCGACGCGGACGATGTCCCAGCGGCTGGTTTCGTCCTTGAGCAGCGTGTTGATCTGGCGCATCCGGCGTCGCTTGTCTTCCAGCTCCTTGCGGATGACGAGGATCTCGAGCCGCGCCAGCCGGTAGATTTTAAGCTCGAGGATCGCATCGGTCTGGTCGGCATCGAGCTCGAACCGCTTGATGATCTTCGCCGCCGCGTCCGCCTTGCCGTCCGACTTGCGGACGATGACCAGGATCTCGTCCAGTGCATCGAAGACCTTCTCGAAGCCCTCGAGTATGTGCACCCGCTTGCGCAGCGACTCGAGCTCGTGTTCGAGGCGTTTGGTGACAACCTCCAGCCGGAAGTGCAGAAAGTGCCACAGCATCTGGTGCAGATCCAGCCGCTCGGGACGCCCGACTTCCGGGTTGTTGTCGGTCGGGACCAGGCAAGTGAGGTTGACGACAAAACTGGTCTGCAGCGGCGTGTGCTTGAACAGGTACGCCATGACCATCTTCTCGTCCGAGTCCTTCTTCAACTCGAGCGCGATGCGGACGTCCTCGGTCGAGATGTCCTTGACGTCCACGAGCGGCGGCAGCTTCCGGCTCAGTGCGACGTCCGCGATCCTCTCCACCAGCGTCGACTTGTTGGTGGTGTAAGGGACGCTGGTGATGTAGATCATCTTGCTGGTGCGGCTGACCGGACCCTCTTCCCAGGTCGCACGCAGGCGGATCGCGCCGGAGCCGGTCTTGTAAATCTCCTTCAGCTCCTCCGGCGAGTTGAGCATCTGGCCGCCGGTCGGAAAATCTGGACCCTTGATGTAGCGGCACAACTGGACGCTGGTGAGGTCCGGATTCTCGAGCAGCTTGATCAGCGCGTTGCACACCTCGTTGAGATTGTGCGGCGGGATGTTGGTCGCCATGCCGACCGCGATCCCGGTGGCGCCGTTGATCAGCAGGTTTGGAATGCGCGACGGCAGCACCACGGGTTCGGTGCGCGTGCCGTCATAGTTCGGACGGAAGTGGACGGTGGCCTGGTCGATCTCGGTGAGAATCTCATCGCTGATCCGCGCCAGCCGGCACTCCGTATAACGCATCGCCGCGGCGCTGTCACCGTCGAGGGATCCGAAATTGCCGGAGCCGTCCACCAGCGGATACCGCAGTGAGAACGACTGCGCCATGCGAACCAGGGTTTCGTAGAGCGCCGAGTCGCCGTGCGGATGGTAATTCCCCATCACGTCGCCGACCACCTTCGCGCACTTGCGATGCTTGGTGTCGGCAGTCAGGTTCTGCTGCCACATCGTGTAGAGGATGCGGCGCTGGACGGGCTTCAACCCGTCACGGACATCCGGCAGCGCCCGCGACGTAATGACCGACAGCGCGTAGTTCAAGTACCGGGTCTGCGCTGCCTCGTGCAGGGCAACGCCTTCGGTGCCGCCGCCAGGTCCGCGCGTATCTACAGTGGTAACGCCACCGTCCTCATCGAACAGTGAAGGCCTTTTTCGTTTTGCCATGTCGGAAGATGACGATAACACCGTCTAGACTGATCGCATGCGCACTCTTCGGTATCTGCACCTCGACGTCTTCACCTCGAAGCCCTTCGAAGGCAATCAGCTCGCGGTTTTTCCCGATCCCGGCGCCCTCTCGACAGAGACGATGCAGACCATCGCGCGCGAGATGAACTTCTCGGAATCGACTTTCATCTACCCGCCCGAAAAGGGTGGGGA
>JACDDJ010000014.1 GCA_013817065.1 Acidobacteriota bacterium | reverse complement strand
GCCACCGACATCGCGCTCGCCAGCCCGCAGCCCGCGCCGGAGACGGCGATTGATTACGTCTATTCGCCTACTGTCGATCCGACCGCAGCAGAATTTGATACGGAAGAAGGCGCGGAACTTTCGGGCAATGCGGGGACGATGGCCGACGGGATCAATCGCTGTTTGCATGAGGAGATGGTGCGTGATCCGCGCATCGTCGTCTTCGGCGAGGACGTGGCCGACGTGTCGCGCGAGGAACATCTCGACAAGGTCAAAGGCAAGGGCGGCGTCTTCAAGGTGACGGCCAATTTGCAACGCAAATTCGGCTCAGCGCGCGTCTTCAACTCGCCCTTAGCCGAAGCCAACATCGTCGGTCGCGCCATCGGCATGGCGACCAGGGGGTTGAAGCCCGTCGTCGAGATCCAGTTCTTCGATTACATCTGGCCCGCGATGATGCAGCTTCGCGACGAGATGTCGATGATGCGCTACCGGTCCAACAACGAGTTCTCGTGCCCGATGGTGGTCCGTACCGCTATCGGCGGCTACCTGCGTGGTGGTGCGCCGTATCACAGCCAGTCCGGCGAGAGCATCTTCGCGCACTGCCCGGGCATCCGGGTGGTGTTCCCGTCCAACGCCCAGGACGCCGCCGGTCTCCTTCGCACGGCGATTCGCTGCGACGACCCCGTCCTCTACCTCGAGCACAAGCACCTGTATCGCCAGACCTACAACAAGGGCGAGTATCCGGGCAGCGAGTACATGATCCCGTTCGGAAAATCGTCCGTTCGCCGGGAAGGCACCGACGTGGTCGTCATCACCTACGGCGCCCTGGTGCAGCGCTCGCTGCTTGCCGCGCAGCAGGCCGAAAAGGAAGGCATCAGCGCGATGGTGATCGACCTGCGCACCATCGTGCCGTATGACTGGGAAGGCATCGCAGCGGCAGTGGCAAAGACCAACCGCGTGATCGTGGCGCACGAGGACCAGCTGACCTGCGGCTTCGGCGCCGAGATCGCAGCGCGGATCGGCGAGGAGCTCTTCGAGCACCTCGACGCACCCGTCAAGCGGGTGGCCGCGCTCGACACGCCGGTCGCGTATTGCCCGGACCTCGAAGAGGTGATCCTGCCGCAGTCAGCGGACGTGCTGAAAGCGATCATCCAGACCGCGCACTACTGACATGCCGCGATGCTGAAGCCTCTCGTCGCCGGCATCAGCATCGCATCAGCGGTGGGGCTTCATATCGGCACGACTACCGCGCTCCCGGTGGAGACCCTGCGCGCGGTCGCCAGCATGCCGGCGCATCTCGCCGGGACCTTTACGGATCTTGCCGCGTGCCACACCACGCCGGACGGCGATTACCTCGTATTCGATCGCCGCGCCCACTCCGTCTACCGGGTGCCGCCGAAAGGTCCGGTCAGGCAGATCATTCAGATCGGCGTCGAACCGGGCCGGATCCTTCTCCCGCTGGCGTTCGACTCAGCGCCCGACGGAACGTTCGTGATCGCGGACGCGCCGCAGGGCACTGAACGCGTGCAGATCTTCTTCTACCTTGGTGGAACGGTTGGCGGATTCACGCTGCCGACGCGGACCGTGCCGCAAGTCGCGCTCGGCGATCTCGTACTGAGCGGAGTGGGATCGCTCGACTACACCGGTAAGACCGTGCTCGTGAGCCATCCGTCCTCCGGTGCGCTCGTCACCGAGTACGCGCTCGACGGCAAGGTGCTGCGGACCTTCGGCGAGCTTCGCCGGACGGGTCACGAACAGGATCGCGAGCTGCACCTGGCACTGAACGCCGGCATGGCCCTCGCCCTGAGGGACGGCAGCGGCTTCTACTTCGTCTTCCTGAGCGGCACGCCGGCATTCCGCAAGTACGATGCGGCAGGGAAGCTGCTGTTCGACCGTCATATCGAGGGACCTGAACTCGACGGGCACATTCAATCGCTGCCCTCGCAGTGGCCGCGGCGAAAGACGTCGATCGGCGAGTTCCCGATCGTCCCGCCCTCCGTGCGCACCGCGGCAATCGATCCGGACGGCAATCTCTGGCTGTCGCTCGTATCTCCGCAGACGTATGTCTACGACGGTGGTGGAGACAAGCGCCGAACGATCCAGTTCCAGGCCGCCGGAACCGTCGCGCCGTCCAGCCTGTACTTCACGAAAGATCGCCGCCTGCTGGTGTCACCGGGCTGCTACGTGTTCGACCCTGGCGGGCACAGTGATGCCCGCTGACTGTTAGTGCAGGTCTGGCGCTACAGCGTCTGTTGCGCCTTTGAGAAAGGCGCCTCTCCGCAGAGGAACGTTGCCGCGCCCGGCAGGACGGTGTACTCACAGCGCCTGGCCCTAAGCACTTCCCCGTCGGTGTTGATCCACGCCTCAGGCTCCAGATCGATGACGATCGAAGACGCCTGGAGGTAACGAACCCGGGGATCGTCGACGTGATCTCCGTCGGCAACTTTGCGCGCCAGGGCGAGGAACTCGACCGCGGTCATCCCTTCGATCAGACAGACGTCCAGGAGCCCGTCATCGATGATCGCTGACGGCGCGATGAGACGTCCTCCACCAATCAACCGGGAATTGCACACCGCGAAGGCGTACAGCTTCAGGCCGAGGCGGAGCGCGCCCGGTTCAGCCGTGATCGTCGCGCTCACCGGCTCGTAATCCCACATCGCCTGCGCCCCGCCTATCAGGTACGCGAGCCGCCCCGCGATGGTCTTCAACTGCGGCGTAACGACGACCGAGACCTCGGCAATGTATCCGCCGCCTGACGTGTTGATGAAGACGCGTCCATTGACCTTGCCAAGGTCGACTCGGAGTTCCCGCTCCCGCGCCAGCACCTCCAAGGCCCCGTCGACATCTGCCGGGATACCCAGGCCCGTGGCGAAATCATTCCCCGTCCCGAGCGGGATGATGCCGAAACGGATCTGGCCGAGTGCACCAACACCGGCGACACCGTTCACCGCTTCGTTGACAGTGCCGTCCCCACCGGCAACGAACACCGTGCCGCGACCTGACGCGGCGGCCGTTGCGGCGGCCCGTTCCGCGTCACCGTCACCCTGCGTGGTCACCACCTCGACGTCCTCGTGCCTCGTCCGGAGCGATGCCTCGATACGAAGGGCATTCTCCGCGGCCAGCTCACGCCCTGAAGACGGATTGACGATCAGGAGTGCGGCGTTTGTCATACGAGCTTGCCGATGGGGCCGAGATCCAGGTTCAGGTCGCCGGGCTCGAGGCCGAACTGCGAGGCGAGATCGCGGACGGTCTCCTCCAACCGCATCAGAGCCAAACCTATGGCTTCCGTCTCCTCGGGCGTCAGCGTGTCATTTTCCATTCGGCGGATCGCCTGCCGTTCCAGCAGCTGTCGGACGGCTTCGACCAGGGTCAACACCAGCTTCGCCACCGATCGCCTGACATCGTCGGGATTCGCGTTCCAGCGCGGCGGTGCTCCCGCGGCCCTGAGACGGTCCAGCTCCTGCCGCAGAGACTCGACTTCCTCGATATCTCCAGAGGATGCGCCTCGGGTCACAACCTTGCGCGGACGGGCAGGAGACTTCTTCTTTGCCATCACCAGAGCTGCGGTGAGAACGCGAACGGTGGCCAGGGACCGGACACAATCACACCCGGTACGGGCCCGCCTGCAGCTTTCGTGTAGCGCTCGACCTTATGCACATCCACCAGGTGATAGATCGTTGCAAGGAGCCCGCCCGCGCCATGCTCGCGTCGCTCGGCGGCGACGAGCGGCCTCACGGCAGCCAGGACGCGTTCGCCAGTTGGTGTCATCGGCGGATCAGCAGCGCGACGCGCCCGCTGCAGGTATTCGGTGCCGGATATTCCGACAAGCGCCTGGAGCGGGGGCCGGGATGCCCGCGTTCCCAATACCCGAATGGTCATCTGAACGTGGTCCCGCACCCGATCCAGGGCAGCGACGATCTCGTTCTCGTGCTGACGGACCGCTGCCGCCAACTCACCCTTCGAAAGGAGTGAACCGTACCGCGCCGGCAGGACCGCCGAAGCCTGCTCCGCGATCGCGAGCACGACGGCATGCTGCGCACGTAACTCTTCGTCGGTGACCGGGGGCACGACGGAACGTCGCTGGTAGACGACGTGGATCCGGCCGAAAGCGGCGCTCTGGAGACGCCGGCGGCCGACCGTCCATGTACCGAGGTCGCTATCGGTCAGCGCCAGCACATACAGCGGCATCTCAGGACGTCTTGCTGGGCAGGACCCGGTCCGCGGCGCACAACAGCGCGGACAGCCGGACGTAGACCAGATCCACGTCGGCGAGCGCCAGGATCAGATCCGCATTCAGCACCACGCCCTGGTTCAGCAGGCTGTCGAGCACATCCACCAACGACTTCTCGCTCTCGTCGATGATGTGCGCGACCTCGCGTCGCGGCGGCAGGTTCTTCGCCGGTGGCCGCGAGGATCGCGGCGGCGCCAGCTTGACCCGCGGCGGAGGCGGCATCTTTCCGCGCTTCGGCGGCTTCCCCGGAGAAACGGTCGTCCGGCGCAGCGGCGAGGATGGAAGCGGGGTAGGTCGCTTCAACGGTCCACCTCTTCCTGCACGAAGTTGTACGCGGGCCACGGGCCCGACACCGTCATCTGCGCGCCAGCGGCCGCACACCGGGCAGCGGCCGCTGTCGCAGCTTTTTTGAACCGTCCGCGACTGGTGAGAGGAACGAGGAACGCGGCATCGAGCAGCGGCGGCGTTGCTCCGGCGGCTGGAGCATCGCTCCGGCGGCGCGCATCGCGGGCAATCGTCACGAGTTCGTTGAAAACGTCCGCGGCGGCTTCGCCAGCCGCCAGCCTCGACGACTTCGCATCATCCTTTGCCTTCTTCTTCGCGGCGAGGAATGCGGCACCCGACGAGGCTTGGGTCGCCGCGGCCCTGGCGACCGGTGCGGCCGGGTCGCGCAGCACGCGAACACCCCATTCCTCGGCGCCGCCTATCCGCCGCATGGCCGCAGCTATCGGTGCCTTCCTCTGCGCGACGTCCGCGACAGCTCGATCCACGTTCGAAAACATCGTGAAAAGCTTCATCGGAATGACGGTAGCGCCGGCACGCCTCGCAAAGTGTTCGACCACGCTTTCGTGGGCGAGCGCAGCAGGGCCGACCCAATCCATGTCGGAGAGCCGTCGCTCGAGGTGTTCAGGACCGTAGATACTGAGCGGAACCGCCGCGACGATGAGCCACAACGTACGCCCTACCGCCACGGCCTGCGGTCGTTCGGCGCCCGGCAACCCCTCAGGACACCGTGCCGTCGACGGCTCTGTGGCCGATTTGACGATGCAGTACAGGTACGTTGCGGTCACGTTCGTCGATGATATCGCAGCGACTACCAAGACCTGCGCCACCCGGTCCCTGCCCAGTCCTCGAGACCACGTACGCCAAACGGCGGCGGCACCCTGGCCTCGGTCGTCGCCAGCGTGGGAATCTTCAGCGTCCTCGCCGCTCGCCCGATGGCGAGGAGTTCGCGTCGCTGTGCGCTCGCCACCCTGAGGCAGCGCTTACAGGTGCCGCGCCCTACGGCACTGACGATGACGGCGGCGACGGCGATATGCAGGCGCTTCAAGTGACGGGTGAGCCTGACGGACTCGAGCCTCGGCAGGGCGGCAGGGCGCGTGACGACAACGAACGCGGTCTCGCGCGAGTCAGCGAGCAGCTCGCGCAGGCGTCCGAGCCCCTTCGACAGCTCGAGAAGCATCACGCCGAGGTCGCCAAGTCTTGCGACACCTTGGTACTTGAGCAGGATCGACATCAGCGCCCGAACCCAGTCCTGCATCAGGGCGGGCATCTCGAGCAGCCGCAGCGCGTGCCCTGTCGGCGCCGTGTCCATCACCATCAGATCCCACTCAGGTGCTGCTCCGGAGATGACCTCGGTGATCTCGAGCACGGCCGCCAGTTCATCGAGTCCCGGCGGTGCGAGATCGATCAGGCTGCGCATGACGGAGCGATCCTGTGCCGCGTCGAACCGGCCGCCGCCACCGAGTCGATCGAACACCTGGTCGATGGCTTCCACGTAACGGTCCCTGATCCTGCCGATGACGACCGAAGCATCGAGCTCGCGCACCCGCAAGTTCGAGGGCCCGCCAGGCACTACCCGGTTCTGATCCGATAACTTGACGCCGAAGACGTCCGCCAGAGAGTGCGCCGGATCCGTAGAAATCAGGAGCACGCGACGTTCGGGCCACTTCGCTGCGGCCGACAACGCGAGGGCCGCCGCCGTGGTCGTCTTGCCTACACCTCCCTTTCCGCCTGCGAGAACCAGCTTGAGGGACGGCACGAGGATGTCGGCTGGCTGCATCTTCGCGCCAGCTGGTTTCGCCCGCCAGCGCCGCACCGTCCGCGCCTTGCCGGGTTCTTCGACGCTGCCGGCGATCTGCACCGCCACCAGGCGCAGCGCACGAATGCCCCTCGGCTCAACGTCCATCGCCTCGACGACGACGCGGTTGGCAGCCGCTCGAAGTTTACTGATCGCAGTTGATTCGAACGCCCTGCGTGCGTCGCAGTGGCGACACTCAGAGGGTGGACGAGGCGTCACCCGATTGACGAGGATGGAGGCGACGCGAATATCAGTGGACTCGAGCGCCTGCACCGCGTCCGAGGTTTCCGCAATCGCCATCGGTTCGGGAAGGGTCACCCACGACACCGTGGCGCGCGAACGATCCCGAAGGAGACGCGCAAGCTCCTCGGCGGTGTCGACGAGTTCCGTGACGAGCACGTCCTCGGCGGCGGGGCGCCATGCCCCGCGAAGCGCTTCCTCCATGACCCGGTGCTTCTCACGCATCCGGTCGAAGACCACCGCGACATCGACCAACGTCTGCGGCATGCCCAGCATTCTCAGGGTGTGCCCGGTTGGGGCCGTGTCGACGATGATGAGATCGAAGCGCCGGGAGTGGGCGAGCCTCGAGATCTCGAGGAGGGCGGCAAGTTCGTCAATCCCGGGCAGCGACAGCGACAACAGCCTGGCGATGTCGTCGCGATCGAGCCATGTACCCTCGACCGCGATCGACTCCAGCGTGGCACGGCGCTCGTCGAGCCAGCGCTTCAGCGCCGAAGGGGCATTGATCTCGACCGCCGAGAGACGCCCTTGCGGAAGGGGAACCCGGCGGGGAGTGCGTGCAAGAGGACGCTCGAAGGCGTCGCCGAGTGACGGGGCCGGGTCGGTCGAGGCCACGAGCACGCGCAGGCCTCGCATCGCGGCATCAATACTCAGCGCCGCGGCGCAGGTCGTCTTGCCGACGCCCCCTTTGCCGCCTACGAAGTGGAAGCGGGTCTCACCGTTCGGAGTGATCGTGACCGCCTTCGAAGGTGGCGTCGATCCCGGTGATCTTGTAATCCTGCGGGGAGAGGTTGGTCGCTCCGCTTCCCTGGCGCCGATCGCGGATTTCGCGGAGGCGAGCCAGGATGTCGGTTTCCAGCTGCACGAACTCCTCTTCGTTCATCTCGCCCAGCTCGACTCGCATCTGTGCTGCGAGCAGCTGTTCGCGGAGAGCGGTGTCGTCATTCAGCTCGGTGTCGACCGCTGCGGCGAGCTTGTCGAGCACGAAGCGGATGCCGCCGATCAGCAGGGTGTCGATGATGAGCATTGCCGCTCAGTGCGCTCGCTCCAGCTTGAGCCTGATGTTGACGAAGTTGTACGGAGGCCACGGGCCTGTGTACTTGAACGTCAGCTTCTCGTATCGCGACCCGATGTCCTTGACGCGGGCGTCAAAGGCATGCTCGGCTTCGCGTCCGACCAGGAAAGCCGCGTTCATGATCATCCGGTCACCGATCGGCTTGTTCGACCTGGACGCGACCGACACGTTGCGGAGGGCCTCGAAGATCTCGGCCACGTACCGCTCGGATCGCGCCTGCAGGGCGGCATCGATCAACCGGCCGTACTGCATCCGCGCGAAGTACGTCGATCCCTTCTGGGAAGAGATCTCCGCCTTTAACCGGCGGATGTCTTCGTCTTCTTCCTCGATCTCGCGAATGATCTGATCCCGATCCCAGAGGACCTTGAGACCGAACTCGAACTTGTCCTGCATCTTGTTCAGCACGTCGCTGAACGCCTCGTAGGCCGAGCGCAGCAGCTCCATGATGTCGTCGTCGGTCTTAAAGACCGTACCAAAGGACATTGGGATGACGGTGTGCTGCTGCATGACCGTCTCGTTGACCCGTTGATGGGCGAGCACGTTGTCGCGGGTCGGATCCTGGACGACAAGAGAGGTACTCGAAACGACCGCCGCGAGGTCGCGATAGGTGACAGTCTGAACCTCCGCCGGTTCGGAGCCGATGCCGAGCGCACCGAACGCGAGCGGACGCGCCGACTTGATAATGCAGTAAACGTACTTTCCTGCGTTGGCATCGTCTGGCGACTCGACGCGGGCGGTTTTCCCGGCCTGCGCCGGCATTTTGACGCGCTCGAGCTTGCCGCGTGTTGCCCTCGCCGGCCCGGGCGCGGGCGACAGTCGCTGGAACGCACGGGCGACCGAGGGCTTTGCCTTCACCTTGGCCTTCACCTTCACCTTGGCCTTCACCTTCACCTTGGCCTTCACCTTCGCCTTGGTCTTTACTGCCGCTGTTTTCGTTTTCTTCTGCGTCTTGGCCATGGGGTATCGGTCAGTGACTAGGTTCGGCCGCGGCCTGTCGCTTTTCCACGCTTCCCTGGGGCGGCATGGTCGCGGGCGGCGAGCATCCGTTTAATCTCGGCGACCAGCGCATCCGGAAGGCATGGCTTGGTGACGAACGCATCACATCCGGCCTGGCGCGCACCTTCTGCGTGGCCCGCAAGGGCGTGCCCGGTGAGCGCAACGATCGGAATATGTCGTGTGGTCTCCTGCAGCTTCAAGCGCCGGGTCGCTTCCCAGCCATCCATCTTGGGGAGGGCCAGGTCCATCAGGATAATGTCCGGCATGAGCGCGTTCGCCTGTTCGATCGCTTCGAGGCCGTTGGTCGCCTCGGCGACGCGGTAACCGGAGAACTGCAGGTAGGCGGCATACATCTCGCGTGCATCCTGGTAGTCCTCGACGACGAGCACGAGCGGGAGCTTGTTGGATTCAGTCATCGCCGTCGGGGTTTCACCGGGAGGCTCAGCGTGAACGTCGAGCCCTTTCCTACGTCACTATTGAGTTCGATCGTGCCACCCAGCATGTGCGAGAGCCTCCTGCAGATCGACAGACCCAGTCCGGTGCCGCCATAGCCGCGAGCCGGCGAGCTGTCGAGCTGGCGGAAGTCTTCGAATACCTTCCCCTCGTCCTCAGGTGCGATACCAACACCGGTGTCGGTGACACCAACCGCGATGGTCTGTGCGGCGACGTTCTGACTCACCTTGATGGTAACCGTCCCTGAAGCCGTGAACTTCAGGGCGTTGCTCAACAGATTGAGGACGATCTGCTTCACTTTCGAGCGGTCGCTTCGAAGTAGTGGCAGCTTGCCCGAAATTTTCGCCACCACCTCGAGATTGGAACGCTTGATGATCGGCTCGAGTTCGGCCATCACCTCGTTCACCAGGTCGGGAATGGCGAACCGTGTGAGCGTGAGCGGCATCCGCCCCGCCTCGATCCGCGTGATGTCGAGAATATCGTTGATCAGCGCCAGCAAGTGACGCGAATTCGAATCGATCCGCGAGAGGCTCTTTCGCTGGTTGTCGCTGACCGCGCCCGACACTCCGTGCAGCAGCATGTGGGTGTAGCCGAGGATCGCGTTCAGCGGCGTCCTGAACTCGTGTGACATGTTCGCCAGGAACTGGGACTTGAGAGCCGATGCCTGCTCGAGGGCGATGTGCTGACGCCTGAGAAGCTCGTTCTGTTCGGCCAGTTCGGCGGTGGCCTCCTGGACCTTGCGCTCGAGCTCGGCGGACGCTTCCTTCAACTGCTCGTACAGCCGTGCCTTTTCGAGCGCCTCCGTCAGATCGTGCAGGATCGTGACGACCCAGATCAACTCTCCCTGCTCGGAGAGGATCTGTCCGGCAAGGCCTTCGACCGGCGCGGCGCGCCCTGAGACCGGATCGATGAGCTGAAGCTCGCCGCGATAGCGTGACTCGCCGCTGCGGGTCAGAACGTTCGACACGAACGACGTGAGATACGCACCATTGGCGCGAACACGGCGCTGAGCGACGTCGTCAGGGTTGGGCGGAACGGTAAACATCCGCTCGGCGGGCTCGTTCATCAGAACGATGTCGCCTTCGGGGTCGGTGACGATGATCGGATCGGCAACCGAGTCGATGATCAGTTCCAGCCGGTGGCGCTCGTCACGCACTTCGGCCTGAGCGACCCGCAGCGTCCGATAGCTTTCCTCGATCTCTTCCTTGGCACGCGCGAGGTCGGTCACGTTGCGGAGGATCGAAACAACGTAGGTGCCCTGCCGTTCGTCTCTGGCGCGGGAGCTGAGAAGCTCGAACAGCAGGTCCGATCCCTCGAGAGGATCGACGAGCAGTAGTTCGCGTCGGGCCAACTCGGTGTGGACCATGGCGCTCGTCGAGAGCGCGGCCGAAAAAAGCATGTTGTTCAGGCTCACCGCGCGGCGCCAGCCCTCGCTCGAGTCTTCAGGCGCGGCAAACAGCTTTTCCGCGTGCGTGTTGGCGATGATCAGCTTGCCTTCGGTGTCGGTCAGCAGGATCGGGTCGGTGACGGCGTTGATGATGCTGTAGAGCAGCATCCGCTCCTGCCCGAACCGCGTCTCGGCCAAAGTCGCACGTGAGAGCAGGCGACCGACCTGGCGAGCGAGGATGCGCGAGAGCCACACCGCTTCCGGGTGCAGCTGCGGTGCATGAGCGCTCGCCAGCAGCAGCCCCTGCGAGCCCTGGTCTTCGTCGACCTTCAATGGAATCGCGTGAAAGGGGCCATGCAGCGGCGAGTGGAAGGTCCCCTTGGCGCGATCGAAGTAGGTGGGCTCACCGCGCGTGAGTGCCTGGATCAGGGGATGGCCTTCGTCCTCACGGCTGAGGGCGAAATCGGCGATGGCGTTGGACGTGACGCCGTGTTCGGCGACGAGGAGGATCTGGCCGGATAGCAGGTCGGCGACAGCGACGACCGCCTGCTCGATGTCGGTATGAGCGACGAGCCAGTCGACCGCACGGCGCGCGGAAGCCTGGAGGTCAGTGCTGGAGAGCAGGAACTCCGCGAGTAGGAGTCTGCCCTCCAGATCGACCACCGGCGTCTGCGCGGCTGGTGCGAACGACGGCTGCACGTCTTAGCCCTTGAGTGTCTTGCGGCGGGCAACCGTGCGGGGGCGGGCGCGGGCTCCCTTGACTGCGGCGAGTTCGGCGCGGAGCTGCACGTTCTCGGCAAGGACGCTCTGGTGCGCGGCGGTGGGCTCGGCGAGCGGTCTTGACCCCGGCGAGACCTGCCCTACGGCCTCGGAGTATTTCAGATAGGTATCAATGGATGCAACGACAACCCGGGCTTCAACTGTGATCAGGTCGATGCCGACCAGCGACACCCTCACCCATGCGTCAATGACGATCCCTTTGTCGAGAACGCGATCTAGAACGTCGATGAGACTACTGCCGCCCTGCTCTCGTTGAACTGGCATCTCTGCTCCTGCCTCTGCGAGGTACCCGGGCCTGGCTACCGGCGCCGTGCGGGTTTCTTGGGTGTCAGTGCCGCTACGCGCTCTTCCAGGCGCCGCATCTGTGCGCGAAGCTCTTCATTGTCGGCGAGCGTCTCGCGGCGTCCGCCCGGAGACAGCTCGCGGTCGTATCTCCACCAGTCCAGACCAATCTCTTGTGCCTTGTCCAAGGAGCAGATGAGTAGTCGGATTCTGATCGTGAGGAGCTCGACTTCCGCGAGCGACACCTTAATGTCGCCGGCGATAACCAACCCTTTGTCGAGTACGCGGTCGAGTACGTCAACAAGTCCGCTGGCGCGATGATGGGAGGGTGGGAGGTCGAGAGCCATGTGGCAAGTGACTATAACTCAAGGAGAAATAGGCATTCAACCTGCCGAGGTCTCCCTGAGTTACTGCTGAGTTGGCCCTTGCCCGCTTGCCGTGTCACTGACGAGTCGTGCCAGGCTCGGAGATAGCTTCGACGAGCTCGCCTGTCGTCGCATCCTGGCTGACCCGAGTCGCGACGTCAGCCTGGGCGATGATCCCGGAGAGGCGGCCCTGATCATCCACGATCGGCATGCGGCGAACCTGCCTCTCGCTCATGAGCTTGACCGCCTTCTCGATCGGATCGTTCTCGCGGCAGCTGGCCGGATCAGGCGTCATCGCATCACGCACGGTCGACCGCTCCATGTCGGCGCCCTCGGCGAGGACCTTAACGACGAGATCGCGATCCGTCACAATGCCGATCAGCTTCTTGTCTTCGTGGGACTCGACGACGGGGACCGAGCCGACGTCCTCGCGCTTCATGATCCCGGCAACGCGGCTGATTGAATCACCCGGCTCGCAGCACGCCGGCTCCCGCGTCATCACTTCACTACAGTTCGCCATCTACGTTTCCTCCAGCGTTTGATAGGTAATCATTACCGGCGTTGCAAGCAGAGGGCCGCAGCTACCAATCAGAATGCTGTTTGCCGGGCTGGTCGATTCGCTCGTAGGTATGGGCGCCAAAGGCATCGCGCTGCGCCTGTGTAAGGTTTTGAGGCAAACGCGCCGAGCGATAGCTGTCGTAGTAGGCGAGCGCGGTCGCGTGGGCCGGCACCGGGATTCCGTCGGCGACGCCACGGCTGATGACGCGACGCCACGATGATTGCGCATCGGCAACGGCACGCGCCATCGAGGGATCGAGCAGGGCGTTCGGCAGCCCCGGCGTCGACGAGAACGCCCGGCGCAGCGGATCGAGAAGACGAGCGCGGATGATGCAGCCGGCCTTCCAGATACGTGCAACCTCGGCGATGTCGATCCTCCACTCGTGGATCCGCGACGCCCCGCTGATCAGCGCGAACCCCTGCGCATAGACGCAAATCCGCGCCGCGTACAGTGCGGCAGGGAGATCCCGGAGCAGTTCCTCGCCCGCCGCACCTGCCTGCACCTGGGGCCCGGCCAGCACCGTCGCGGCCGCGACCCGTTCCTCTTTGAGACTCGAGAGCACGCGAGCATCGAGCGCGGCCGCGATTGTCGGCACCGCAATACCGATCTCGAGCGCGGCCTGGACGGTCCATTTGCCCGTTCCCTTCTGACCGGCCTTATCGAGAACGAGGTCGACGAGAGGCTGGCCGCTGACGGGATCCTTCACGCGACAGAGCTGGGCCGAGAGCTCGATCAGGAACGACTCGAGCGGTCCTTTGTTCCACGCCGCGAAGACCTCGGCGGTCTCCGCGGCCGACATGCCGCATCCCCGGCGCATCAGGTCCCAGCTCTCCGCGATCAACTGCATGTCGGCGTACTCGATGCCGTTGTGAACCGTCTTGACGAAATGACCAGCCCCGCCTGGACCGACGTGCGTCACGCACGGCCCGGCTTCGGTGCGCGCGGCGATTGCCTCGAGAACCGGCTGCAGCAAGGTCCACGCGACGGTGGAGCCGCCGGGCATGAGTGACGGACCGTTACGTGCGCCGTCCTCACCACCAGACACGCCGCAGCCGACGAAATGGATCCCGTCGACGCGCAGCGCCTGCTCACGGCGCGCGGTGTCTTCGAACCAGGAGTTACCGCCGTCGATCAGCACGTCACCACGCTGGAGCAGCGGCTGCAGGCGTTCGAGCATCTCGTCGACCGGCGCTCCGGCCGGGATCATCATCAGGATCCGGCGTGGGTGTTCCACCGTTTCGATGAGCGCTTCCAGCGACGCGGTGCCGGTGAAGGCCTTGCCCGCGTTCTCGCCGACGAAGCGGTCCGTCCACTCCTGCTCGCGGTTCCACACGGCAACCGCGACCCCTCGTGACTCGATGTTGAGCGCAAGATTGCGCCCCATCGTGCCCAGACCGATCACTCCGAACGCAGCTTTGTTCATGGAATCCCTTCCGCTGCCGCAATGGCGTCCTCGAATGCCTGGTCGCGGGACCGCACTCGCAGTTCCTGCCCCATCAACGCGGCGAGGCCCTGATCACCCATCGCCACGACGCGCGACGCAGGCGCGGCTCCCGGCCGCGCGACCACTGTCTCGATGCAGACGTCACTCGACAGCAATCGTAGCGACAAGGTCATGCCGTCAGCCGTCAGCTGCAGTGAGCGGATCGGGACCGCGCTGGCCTCGGGAGCAATCGACACATCCAGGCGCTCGCCACCAGGCAGTCGCGAGACGATCCAGCCCGCGAACAACCGTGCTCCAGCCCGATCGCGCGCCGTGATGGTGAGCCGCGAAAACGCGCCGGCACGATCGCGGACCTCGGGCAGATCGAAGAACTGCGCAAACAGGTCTCGCCAGCGGGTCAGTCGCGCCCACCGCAGATCGCTCACCGCCGTCCGGGCGGCCAACTGCGGCACCATGCTCCAGACGGCCGATGGATCCTCGACGTCGAGCACCACACGGTCCACCAACTCACCAAGTTCCGCGAGACCTTGGGTCGACGGCTCGCGCCACCAGGCCACCGCCGGCAGGCTGGAAAGCCGCAGCGATGCGACGGCGTTATTCAGGTATCGCGGCAGGAGGCCTTCGAGCACGGCGGTCCGATCGCGATGGACCAGAACCGGCTCAGGATTCGCTCCAAGGGTCACGACGATCGGCCGAACGCCCGACGTGCGGACCAGGGTCTCGACCGCGGTGTGGACGTCCTCGAGCGCCGCGCTGGATGCAACCGCGACAAGGGTGGAGCTTTCCGCCCTGACCGTCGCCGCTTTCACTGCGTCCTCCAGCGGTAACCATCTGCGTTGATCAAGGCGTGCGCCTCGGCCGGGCCCCACTCGCCGGCTTCGTAGGTCGGGATCCCGGTCGCCTTGTGCGCAGCCCACGCCTGGTGGATCGGCGAGATGAGCGCCCATGACGCCTCAACGAAGTCGTGGCGGGCAAACAGGGTCGGATCGCCGATCAGCGCGTCGAGCAGCAAGGTCTCATACGCCTCCGGAACCTCACCGCCGAATGTCGATCCATATCGGAAGTTCATCATCACCGGCGCGAGTTGCATCCGCGTACTTGGCAGCTTCGCTTCGAAGCGCAGTGAGATCCCTTCATCAGGCTGGACGTTGATGATCAGCAGGTTGGACGCCACGGGCGTTGGACTCACCTGCTTGAAGATCTGCAGCGGCGGGCGCTTGAACTGGATCGCGATCTCCGTCACGCGCTTCGGCAGGCGCTTCGCCGTGCGCAGGTAAAAAGGCACACCCGCCCAACGCCAGCTGTCCAGCTGCACCTTCAACGCGACGAAGGTCTCGGTCGTCGACGCCTTGTTCACGCCGGGCTCATCGCAATACCCGGGCACGACATGACCATCCACCCAGCCATCGGCATACTGCGCGCGAACGATGGCGTCCAGTCCTTCTCCGGTCGCCGGGTTGATGATCGGCTGCACCGACCGCAGCGCGTCCATCTTGCGATCGCGGACGCTCTCGGCAGTGAAGGCGACCGGCGGCTCCATCGCAATTAGCGTGAGCAGCTGCATCAAGTGGTTCTGGACCATGTCGCGAAGCGCGCCAGCCGAGTCGTAGTAGCCAGCGCGCTGCTCGACGCCGACGGTCTCAGCGGCGGTGATCTGCACGTGATCGATGTAGCGCCGGTTCCAGATCGGCTCGAACATCCCGTTGGCGAATCGGAAGACCATCAGGTTCTGGACCGTCTCTTTGCCCAGGTAGTGATCGATCCTGAAGATCTGTTCTTCGTCGAAGTGGTCGTGCAGCAGCTGATTGAGCGACCTCGCGCTCGCCAAATCTGTTCCGAACGGCTTCTCGACAATGATCCGGCGCCACTGACCCTGGTCCTGCTCGCGCGACAGCCCGACCGCGCCGAGGTGCGTCGTCACCGCGGGGCCGAGCGACGGCGGAATCGCGAGGTAGAAGAGGACGCCGGCGCCAGGCGACACCTCGGCGAGCTTCGACTCGAGGCGTCGGTACAAGTCGGCATCCGTGAGGTCGCCCTCGAGATAGTGCAGGTTGCGCGCGAGTGAGTCGGCGACTTCGTCCGGACCTTCGACGCGAGCGAACTCCTCGAGACTCTCGGCCATGACCTTGCGAAAGCCCTCGTCGCCGAGCGGACTGTTGGCAACGCCAACGACGGCCAGGCGCGGCGGCAATCGGTGCAGGCGGGTGAGCTGGTAAATCGCGGGTAGCAGTTTGCGCTTCGTGAGATCGCCGGAGGCGCCGAAGATGACCAGCGCGACGGCGCCGGGCGACGGCTCGATGCGGAGTCCATCGTGAAACGGATTGAGTGTCATCCCGTCGAAATCATACGTCTCCCGCTACTTCCTGTTCGCAAGATACGCCGCGATGGCGTCGAGCTCGGCTGGACTCAACCGACGGTCGAAGCTCGGCATCTCTGCATCCGCCTTCACCGACTCGGGATCGGCGATGAGGCGTTTCAGAAACGCGGCATCCCGCGCCGATCCGATCGTCGACAGCTCGGGCCCTTCGTCACCACCGTCGCCATCGACGACGTGACAGCCGATGCAGTGCCGCGCGAATACCGCCGCAGCGGTCTGGGTCGTCGGATCGATCGAGGGATATGAGGCGCGCGACAGCTTGCGGACATACGCCACGATCGCGGCCGATTCGCGCTCACCGACCGCCACCGGTGGCTCGCGCAACCCCGGCGCGATCATCTCGGGATCGGCGACGTGGCCGGCCAGCCACTCGGGGCCGCGGGTGGACGGCATCATCTCGAGTGGTTCGCTCAAACCATCCTCTGCATGGCAGGTGGCGCAGCGTCCGCGCTCGACGAACGTCCGTCCGCCAAGCTCACGCAGCGTCCAGCCCGCGTTGGCCTGCCCGCCTGCCGGCGGCCTCGGCCGATCCATCCACCCGAGCGTGGTCAGTGCCGCGACCGCAGCAAGACCGAGGACGAAAGCGCCGATGACCACCGGCCTGCGGCGCGGATCGCGCGCGGCACCGCGGTCGATCCACGGCAGGAGCGCGAGCAGGACCGCAACCACCCCCGGGATGATCATCGTGCCGACGACTTCCCACTTGCCCGGGAAGTATTTGAGCAGCTGAAACAGGCCAAGGAAGTACCACTCGGGACGCGGGACGTAGGTGTTGTCCGAAGGATCCGCGGGCCCTTCGAGCGCGGGTGCGCCGTTCCACGCGAGGGCCACCAGCGCGACGAGGACGACCGAGACCACCGCGGTGTCGCGTGCCGCCTGCCACGGGTAGAACGGCAGCGCCTCACCCTGGCGGGGCCTGACCGGGCCCGAGATGCCGTGGCGCCGCATCAGGAAAATGTGCAGGACGACCAGGCCAAGGAGAAGCGCTGGAAGGAAGATGACATGGAGCGCGTACCAGCGCGTGAGTGTCAGGGCGCCGATCTGCACTCCACCCTGCAGGAGACCCGCTACCAGGTCACCCGCGCCAGGCGTGAGCTTCGCGATGTTAATCGTGACCACCGTCGCCCAGTAAGCGCGCTGATCCCACGGGAGCAGGTACCCGGTCAGCGAAAAGCCCAGGATCAACGCCAGCAGCACGAGCCCCGAGAGCCAGGTCGCTTCACGTGGCGCCTTGTACGATCCGAACATGACGACGCGGACCATGTGCAGGACGATCGCAACAACGATGAAGCTGGAGCCGTAATGGTGAAGGCCGCGCACGAGGCGGCCCGGGGTCGTACTGATGATGAAGCGGACGCTGTCGTAGGCGTGGTCGGGAGTCGGTGCGTAGTAGAGCGTCAGGAATGCGCCGGTGAGTAACTGCACCCCGAGCAATGCGAGCAGGATGCTGCCGAGGGTGAAGAACCACCCCGTCCCTGGCGGCAGCGTTTCCTCCAGCATCGCGTGCCGCGCGCCGCGGTAGCCGGTCCGCGACTGCAGCCAGTCGAAGATCCGCCTCACAGACGCACCATTACGGCCCCGGATTCGACGCGCGTCTCGACACGATCGAGCGGACGCGGCGGCGGGCCTTCGAGTACCTGCCCGTTCGCATCGAACACGCCGCCGTGACACGGGCAGCGAAAACGCGTCGTCTCCGCGTCCCAGCGGACCTGGCAACCGAGGTGCGTGCAGGTGGCCGACAGCGCGTGCACCGATGACGCCCCGTCCCAGACGAGAAAGACGGTTTCGCGCGCGCGTTCACGGTAC
>JACDDJ010000319.1 GCA_013817065.1 Acidobacteriota bacterium | reverse complement strand
ACGGGGAGGAGAGCCGGATGCACGGATCGCAGCCGGAAGCGGGCGCTACCGCCTCCCGCGAAGCGGGTTAGTCCAACGCGCGTTCACGTTGAAACGGAATGAGTGTTCACGATGAACGGAGTGGCGCGTGATTCTACTTCGATGATTCCCACGACCGCATCGGGAGTAACGAAAGCCAAGTCACCGTCGCGGAAAAGCACAGGCTTTGTTGCGTCGAAGAGCAGGACGTCCAACTGGCTGGATGCATCGTCCGCGGTCACCACGAAGCCTCGACCTATAGCAATAGACGGCGGCAGATGGCGCTTCAACACCTGACGCACCACGCTCTCTTTCCATTCACCGTCAGTCTGCCAACTACGGGTCTCAATCAAGTACCGTACGCGATTCTTGAGTGCCTCCAGTTCCGCCGTTAGCAGCCCGTGGTGTATGTGGCCGTTTGTGATGATCTGACAATGAGCATGGTCGATACCCCGAGCGAGCGGTGCGTGGCACCGATCCAGTGATATAGCCGCGAGAGGGCGTGTGATCGGCGGTACATGATGCGCAGGAGGGCCAATAGCGTGCCCACAACGGCGGCCATGCGGCCCTGCAGCCCGCGCGGCGTGCCGATCCCCATGAGGTGACGCATGACGAGTCCGAGATTGAAGCCACCGGCATGAATCAGGAGGCGCTTGAGAATGTTCGTGTGACCGCGCAGGTGCGTCCGCCGCATCCCACCGGTGTCATAGAGATGCGCAAACGAGCGCTCGATCCGCTCGCCGCGTTGGCGCATCAGTCGGCGTCCCCGTCGGCCGCGCATGCGGCGGCGGTTGGCATACACGGGCGCCTGGGCCTCGGGCGCCTTCGACCAGTCGCGACGCCCGCGATCCGGCTCCGACACATAGGAGCGGATGCCCACGTCGTCGAGATCGACCATCGTCTGATTACTGTGATAGCCCTTGTCGGCGATGATCTCTTCCAGCGACTGCGGTGCCTCGACGTCGGCCTGCGCGTCTTCGATTTGCTCGGCCGCCGCAATCGCGGTTTCGACGATCGTCGTGGTGTCGCCTGTGTCGGCCCCTTGCAGCGTGACGGCGACGATGGCGCCGGTGTCCAGGTCGACCGCATGCTCGGCTTTGTGGGCCAGATGCGTCCGCCCGTCTTTCATCTTCGTGACCTTCGCATCCGGATCGTACGGATTCGTCCAATCCTTGTTCGAGGTCTTCTTCTTCCGCTTCCGATCCAAGCGCGCCAAGTCTTCGCGCGTCGGCGTCTCGATCCCCGAGGCCTTCGCGAGCCCCGTCAAAAAGGCCTCATAGCTCTCCCCGGTGTCGCGCCGCACGATGCTCCGCATCGCCGCGTTCGCCTCCAGCGTGGTCGCGTCGATCGCCACCGTCTTGCCTTTGAGCAGGCCGGTCTCGACGAGCCGCTGCTGCACCCACGTGAAGACCTCCCGGTGCGTGTCGACATCGATCAAACGCCGCGTGCGCGAGATCGTCGAGTGATCCGGCGGGGCTTCCTCCACCGGCAGCCGCAGAAAACTGCGAATCGCCAAGGAATCGCTCGCGCGCCACGCGATGCCCCGCTCCGAATCGATCCCTTCGAAGTACCCGAGCAGCAGCAGCCGGAAATAGCGACCCGGCGCCAGCCCAGGGCGCCCCATCACCGGGGCATAGAATCGTTCGCACATGTCTTCGACAAATCGATCGAATCCGTGCGTGTCCAGCAACGCGTTCAGCCGGGTGTAAAAGGGATGTCCGGGCGATTTCGGCAGGTCGGACGTGACGACCCACAGCGCGTCTTGTTCGGGCTCTCGGGTTCCCATAGCCATGTAACGCGCAGTGTAGTACACGCGATCGATTCTGGCGATCGATCTATTTCTCACGTTCTGACCACGGGCTGTTAATTAAGAAGCCCGTGTCAGACTTTCACCACGGGCTGTTAGTGACAGAAGGTACCGCTCGACCTTCATGGCGGCCCCTACGCGTTGGATGCCGAAGGCTTGTTGTCGCGCCGGGCATCGATGAGGAGGACGTCTGGGCTGTCGGCGATCTTCAATTCACCCAAGATCGCGCTGACACGGTCGTGCTCGCGCTCCGTGAAGTAGAGAATCACCTTCAACGCGTGCGGCGCGTCAGATGCCCGCTGATAGATCTCCGCCTGTTTCTCAAGGTTCTGCTTCAGTTTACTGTTGCTCGCGAGCTTGAATTCGACGATGGTCCCGGAGCGGGCGCCGCGTGAAACCTTATAATCGGCCGGGCCGCGGCCGTTATTAACTTCCCGGTTCACGTCAAGGGACGTACCAAACCACGTCAGGCGATACAGCAAGTGCAGGTGGTCTTCACGATTGATTGGTTTGCCGTCGTGATAGAAAACTCGGTACCCGTCCTTGTTCTCAATCACGTCTTTCAAGAACAGCACGCGCTCCCGGGCTTCCTCCAGCGTACTGCCTTCCGTTTCGTAGAACGCCGTCCAGTCAGCGAGTTTTTTTCTCAGCGCCTTGATGTCGTCGATAAAAGCCGTTTCGGCCCAGCGAACCTTTTGCGTGCTGACGGACTCGGCCTGGTCGCCCGTGTCCTCCTTGCTGCGGATGTAGTGTTCGATCAGTTCGGGGAATCGCTCTAACGTGGCAGCGCGGGCTGTTCGCACCTCTTCGTCTGTCGGCTTCTTCGACAACTGACCGTGAAAATATTGGCTCACCTGCGCGCGCAGCGTCTGGTTCGGCAGTGCCTCCGCGATCTCCTCAACGCGCCCCAGAAGTTCGGGTCGGTTGATCCAAATTTCATCCTTGGTCAGCAGGTCTTTAGGCGTCAGCAGTACGAAGTCGCAGTGGTACGCTGGCAGTTCGTATTTCCCGCGCACCCAGCTGCGCGTGTCGTAATCGAATCGTACCTTTTCGACGTTGAACACGCGCCGGTGCTCCGGCGCGACGTATGTGCGCGCAAAAGTCTGCGTGTAATCAAGCAAGAACTCCTTGATGAGGGTGGTGGTGAAGTCGCTGATGTTGTCGCGGCCGACGCCGTCCTTGATCAGGCAGAGTTTCTCCAGATGGCTCCCATTCGTGACCGTCTCGTCGCCGAACGAGCGGAAGATGGAATTCAGACTTCGGTTGAGTGCGCGGCCAAACTCCTCGCCCAGTCCGCTCCCACCATTACCGACCTTAGAAAAGCCGAACCAGTTCTGCCTAACCTCGCGGAACGTGAACCACGCATCCAGCAGTCCGTCATCGACCTCGCCGGCTACGGAACGGTCCCGGAGGAACTTCAGGTAGCGGATGATCTCCGCGTGGAGACGCTGGTAATCCGGCTTGTCGCTCGTGAACAACAGGAACGGGTCCACGAACAGCGGGAGATCGTTAATCAGGGAGATGTCGAATGCACCGTAGGCGTCGAGCGCGTCCGAATCGACCCCGAAAATTTCGGAGAAGTGCACGACCCCCGCGGCCTGCGACGTCACGGTGGTGACGGCGCTCACAGTGCGCTCTCGGAGCCGGGGGAGCTCACCTTCGCAGGACTCGGCTGCGGCTTCCCGCGCTTGCGTGGCGGGGCTGCGGCCTCTGCTTCCTTCAACGCGTCGAACAACGGCGTTAAGTCGAAGAGGTTCGTCTGGCCCGTCCGCATCTGGCGGCGCAAGTATTTCTTCGTTTCAAGGCTCTGGGCGTGGCGTCGCGCCATTTTGTCCGAGATACCCATGCGCGCCGCCAGTGTCTTGTAGCCAGGAAATGGAGCCTCATCGTCCCATTTGAACTCCATCAGGTGAAGCACGAACAGCGCCTCGCCGGACGTCAGAGGATAGGGCTGGAGACGAGCGTATAGCTGCAGAAATGCCGTTGGAACGACGACGTAGCCGCCGTGAACGAGTTCAGGGTGCTTCCAACGGCTAACGTACGAACGGCGGCGCGGCGCCGCTTCAGGGACGTGATCAGGCAAGTGGGACCTCCGGCTTCGAGCGGAGGGACGGGGAGTCGAACCCAACCCCGCGAACGGGGTCCCAGCGGTGTCTAAGGCCGCCCAACTCACCCGAGCTGTGGCGCCCCTCCAAATGCCGCATCAGAGTAGCAACGGTCGGACCGTCCGTCAAGAAGCTGTGGGACTCGCGCCCTGCTTCTACGTCATACGTTCACTCCTAGCAAATGGTTGGTAGTAGTGTGGTTTTACTTTGGTGTCAGTACGCGTCTAGGGGGGGCTGTCACCGTGTGTCTACACCGGTGGGGCACGTGGTGGGAGGGGGCGTGGACCTATTTTGTCCGTACGGCCCCACCATGGGGATATACTGTTTTGGTCTAAGGCCGCCGAATTCATCCGAATTTGGCGTCTGGCAACGGGCGGCGCTCCTCCGGGGGTGTCGTCCGTTGCCGTTTTCATTTACGGGTGATTTCGAAAGCGTTCTGGCCATCAGCGGCTGGAATCGAGATGCGCTCCGCCCGGTCGCACGAACGGAATGCAGCCACTGCTTCCCCGGATCGATGAACGCGGTCTCAATTTGCGCGGCCGCGAGCCAGCGGAGGAGCGCGGTCGCCACAAACTCGGGACCGTTGTCGGAGCGCAGATGGCGCGGCGCCCCATGCACGCTGACCAACCGCGAGAGCACCTCGATCACGCGGCCGGAACGGATGCCGCCCGCCACGTCGATCGCCAAGCATTCGCGCGTGAACTCGTCGACGATCGTCAGGCATTTCAACGTGCGGCCGTCGGCGCACGTATCGAACACGAAGTCGTACGCCCACACCTGGTTCGGTCCGGTCGCCGGGAGCGGCCGGGGCCGGCTGGTCGCCACCCGACGGCGTGGCCGTCGCTTCGGCACCTGGAGACCGGCGTGGCGCCAGAGGCGATACGTCCGTTCCGGGCTCATCGTGTGCCCACCGCGGCCCAGGAAAATGCGAATCTTCCGGTAGCCATACCGTGGATACTGGCCAGCGAGCTCGCGCATCGCCGTGATGACCGGCGCATCGCGAGCGGCCAGCGTGGAGACGTAGGCGACAGATGAGCGCGCGACCGAGAGTAAGCGCACGCGCGGCGGCTCGACAGACCGCGTGATTGAGCATACGCAACCTGCTGCCGGCGCACGCGTGCGCCTACCATTTTTTTCGAGTGATCTCCTTGAGGACGTCGAGCTCGAGCTCCCGGTCGGCGACCATCTTCTTCAGCCGGCCGTTTTCTGTTTCAAGATGCCGCAGCCGCGCAGCCACTTCACATCCACCGGCTCCAGCGTACCGAAGTGCTTCCGCCAGCCGTAGATCGTCTGGGCGCTGACCCCGTGCTTCTTGGCGATCTCCGGCACCGGCCGCTGATCGGCCTCCCGCAGGATCGACACCATCTGCTCTTCCGTGAACCGCGTCTTCTTCATGGCTCCTCCTTGGTCCGGAGAACGCCATTCTCTCAAGCTTCAACTGGTCCGAAAATCCGCAGGCAGGGCAGACAGGTCGCCGTAAAAAACTGCGAGACCCGACGCACTCTCTCTCCGCCACATGCTGCTGGAACCAATACACTCAGGCTCTTGCGCCTGCACACGAGGGAGTGACTTCTTGGGGTGACCTTCTCAAGGTCAACACGGATCTAAGATTTGCCGCTTGTTGCCCGGCCATCCTCTATCGCCTCTCGTTCTAGGGAACGCTAGGACGTCAAGCAGTCAAGTGCGCTCTGGATGGTTTGTCGCCAACGTGAAACGACGCAGTCCGAATCCGCCGCAGATGCCGAACGCTCGCCAGAAGCGTCCCGGGCAAATGACGTCCAAATCACGCGCCTTTGAAGTGTGCCGGTTCGCTACTGAACCATTACGGCTGTTGAACGCTAGCCGCGCTGGTTTGCCTTCAGCCCGCGCACCCGAATGTCGCAGTTGCCGGTACGCCTTAAGCATCTTCTCGCCAACTGATGGGTGCCCTCCTTCGGCACCCCGTATAGATGCGTGCGACACGTTAGTGT
>JACDDJ010000318.1:4050-5919 GCA_013817065.1 Acidobacteriota bacterium | reverse complement strand
ACGTGGCCGAGCTCTGGAGTTTCCACACGATCGGCGACCAGACACGCTTTACCCTGGTCCATAAAGCGACCCCGGCGGAGATGAAGAAGGCTGCCGGGCCGCGTGTGATGGTGCCAAAGGCTAACAAGCCGGTTGAGAAGCCGGCCGCGGCCAGGGTGTCTCCGGCCAGGAGGAATGACGCCAGGAAGAAGGCGGCCGCGAAGCCCGCTGCCAAGAGCGCGAAACCGGCGGCCAAAAAGGCCACGAAGGCGAAGAAGGGGAAGTAAGCTCTGCCGCAGCTCAGGTTCAGTAAAGACAAACGCGGCTACGAAAACACCTACATCGTCCATCCGTCGCGGGGCCGGGGGAAAGGGCGTACCCGCGTTCTTTACTGGTTTCGAACGCCGCCGGGCGTCCGGGTCGGCCGAGCCGCCCTGGACGAAGACGCCATCCGGCTCATCGAGGCGAACAACCCGGACCTTGAATTCGATTGGACCCGCATCCTGAAGGGCCAGGGCGACCCGGAACCAATCGCCGCGCCCGACCGGCGCGATCGTCGGTCGGATCGGGAGCGCCAGCCGTCGAAGGCCTCCCCCGAGCGCCGCGCCGAGCGTCCAGCCCTGCCGCGGTCAGAACATGTGCAGCCCGTGGCCGGCAGGGTGGCCGACGCTGCGGCGGATTCGATCTCAGGGCCGCCTCAACCCGGGGCCAGCCCGCAAGAGCCGGTGGCGACAGAGCCGATGACCGCGGCCCATGCCCGGCTTGGTTTCGAAGGCCTCGTTCGCCTGCGCGCCCGCTACAGCGAAACCATGGCCCGCATCACCGAGCGGGTCCCGGATCCGGAGCAGCAGTCACAGCTGAAAACGCTGGCTGAACGTCTAAACCCCGACGCGTGGGTGACCGATGCGGACGTGAGCGAGGGGCTCGAGTCCTACGAACGCACCTACGAGTCGCTGCGGGGCACCATCGGGAACCGTCGCAGGAATTCACGGCCCGACGCCGTCGAAAGCGAGTAGGACCGGCTTGTATAATCACCGTATGTCGCAAGTGCCTTCGTTGCGGAAGCTCTCTCTGTCGCTGCTGCTGCCGGTCACGGTGAGCGGCCTCATGGCGCAGGCGCCACCAGCTGGAGCCCCTCCGGCGCAGCCGCCTGGCGTCGCGGCTCAGAAGCCCGACCCGGACCGGCAGGTCATCCGGCGCAATCTCGACATCATCACAACTGACGTCATCGTCCGTGACAACCGTGGCCAGTTCGTCGCGGACCTGAACAAGGACGAGTTCGAGGTCTACGAGGACGGCGTCAAGCAGGACGTTCAGTCATTCGTGCTGACGCACGGCGGACGGGTCTACAGCCAGACCCTGCCGACGCCGCCCAAGCAGCAGCCCGGGATCATCCTGCCGCCGTCGCGGCCAACCAACGATGCAGCCGGCCGCATCTTCGTCATCTTCGTCGACGATCTTCATCTCGATTTTCGAAACACCGGGCGGATTCGCGACCTGTTCAAGAAGGTTGCGGACGAATTGATCCACGAAGGCGACATGTTCGCGATCGTCTCGAGCGGCCCGGCGTCGATCGAGATCCCGCTCACCTACGATCGCCGGCGGCTGGACGAAGCACTGAAGAAGGTCACCGGCGGCGGCATGCGGCCACAGGAGATCCTCGAGCAGCCAGACGGTGCCGAGGGCCCGCCCGAACTCAGGTACCGGGCGCATACCGCCATGTCGACGGTGTACGAGATGCTCCGGGGGCTCGAGCAGGTGCACAACCGGCGCAAGGCCATCATTTACATCAGCAACGGCTACGACTTCAATCCGTTTGCCGACAGCCGGCGCAAGACCATGAACGAGCGGTTCCAGCGCCTCTCACGTACGGGTGAGGATGACATGGGG
>JACDDJ010000318.1:0-4040 GCA_013817065.1 Acidobacteriota bacterium | reverse complement strand
CGCCGAGGCGGATCTCGTTTCCGAGCTGGCCGAGCTGACCCGCCAGGCCAACCGCGCAAATGCCACGCTCTATACGATCGATCCGCGCGGCCTTGTTGGTGGTCCCGACCTTGACGAAAAGATCGACATGGTCGAGTGGCAGAACCACGTCGTCTCCACCCAGAACAGCCTACGTACGCTCGCCGAACTCACCGGCGGCATCGCGGTGGTCAACCAGAACGACTTCCGCAAGGCCCTGCAGAAGATCGACGCCGAGACCAGCGACTACTACATCGTTGGTTTCTACTCGAACAACCCCGATCCGCTGAAGAAGCGCCGCAAGATCGAGGTCAGGGTGAAGCGGTCCGGCATGAACGTCTTCCACAAAACGTTCTACACGCTGCGTCCGCCGGATTCGAAGAAGTAGGCGGGCGGCGAGGCCTGCCAGCCCGTCCGGATCCTTCTTCGATCGTTGCGCAGAATTCATATCGCGCTGACCCGGACCCGGGTCAGCGCTGGTATACTTCCTCCGGCTGCCAACGCTCGGCGCCAACCTCACAACACAACACAACTTTCGTTCGATGGTTTGGGAGCAATTTGCATGAAACGCATGGTGCACGCCACGATGTGGCTCGGCCGCCAGACACTTGTTGGCTTACTGTTTTGTCTGCTGGCGCTGCCGGCACTGGCCACCGCGCAGGGGGTCACCACCGGGTCCATGAGTGGACAGGTCAAGGATCCATCGGACAGGCCGGTTGCCGGCGCGACCGTTCTCGCCTCGCATGTGCCCTCCGGCACGTCCTATGAAGCCACCACGCGCGCGGACGGCCGCTTTGCCATTATCGGCATGCGGGTCGGCGGTCCGTATTCGGTGACCGTCGCGCACGCCGGCGCTGGCGGCGCCTTCGAACCGTCGACCAAAGAGGACGTGGTCGTGAACCTCGGCGTCTCGACGGACCTGCCGTTCATCGTCACACCTATTACCGTGACTGAGTCGGTGACCGTCACCGGGCAGAGCGACTCGGTGTTTGCATCGGACCGCACGGGTGCCGCGACGCAGATCGGCCGCGAGGAGCTGGCCACCATCCCGAATATTTCGAGCCGGCTCGAGTCCGTGACGCGGCTGACGCCGCAGTCGGGCGGCAACATGCAGTTTGGCGGTGTCGACAACCGCCTCAACAACATCACGATCGACGGCGCCGCGTTCAACAACTCGTTCGGCCTCGGTGGCACGCCCGGTGACCGCACCGGCGTCGCACCGATCTCGCTGGCGGCGATCGAACAGGTTCAGGTGAACATCGCCCCCTACGACGTGCGGCAGGGCAACTTCATCGGTGCCGGCGTCAACAGCGTCACGCGGAGCGGCACCAACCAGTTCCGCGGCTCGCTCTATCACCAGTTGCGCGACGACAGCGGGGTCGGCACGAAAGCGGGGGGCAACGCGTTCAACCCGGGCAGCTTCGAGTTCCGCAACACCGGCGGCTGGATCTCCGGACCAGTCCTCCGCAACAAGCTGTTCTTCTTCGGCAACTACGAGAACGAGCTCGAGTCGCGCCCGGCGACGACCTTCCGCGCCAACACCGGCGGGGAGGCGGCCGTCGGCTCGGTGACTCGTGTGCTTGCCTCGGACCTCGACGCGCTCTCCTCCTTCCTTTCATCGCGCTTCAACTACGAGACGGGGGCCTACCAGGACTACCCGGGTGAGATTCCCGGCGAACGGTTCCTGTTCAAGACCGACTACAACCTGAACAACAACCACAAGTTCACGGCGCGGTATAGCCAGCTGGACTCTGAGACCTTCCAGCTCGCCTCCAACTCGTCGTCGCTTGGCTTCGGCAACCGCCGCACCCGCACCTTTGCGCTCAACTTCGAGAATTCCAACTACTCGATCCTCGAGAACATCAAGGGCGGGTCGGGTGAGTGGAACTCCGTCTGGGGGAACAGCGTCGCCAACAACCTGGTGATCGGCTACAGCTCTCACGACGAGAGCCGTGGTGCGCTCGACACCCTTTTCCCGTTGGTCGACATTCTTCAGGACGGCGACACCTACACCACCTTCGGGTCGGAGCCGTTCACGCCGAACAACGAGCTTCGCTACAAGCAGTTCCAGGTCCGGAACGACATCACAAGGTTCGGTGAGAAGCACTCGTTTGTCGGCGGCGTCTCGTACCAGAAGTACAACTCCGAGAATGTGTTCTTTCCTGGATCGCAGAGCGCGTATGTCTACAACTCGCTGGCCGACTTTTACACCGACGCCAACGACTACCTGGCCAATCCGAACCGCACAACGTCCCCGGTCAACTTGCGTCGCTTCCAGGTCCGCTGGAGCAACATCCCCGGGCTCGAGAAGCCGATCCAGCCGCTCGAGGTGACCTACGTCGGCGCCTACGCGCAGGACGACTGGCGGCCGCGGTCGGATCTGACGGTAACGCTTGGTGTGCGCATGGACGTTCCCTTCTTCAAGGCGACCGGCTACACCAATCCGATCGCCAACGCCTTGACGTTCCGTGATGAGGACGGGAACGCCGTCCAGTACGAGACGCAGAAGCTGCCCGACCCGAACATCCTGTGGTCGCCGCGCGCGGGCTTCAACTGGGCGCTCAACCAGGAGCGCGGCACGCAGCTCCGAGGCGGCACGGGCATCTTCACCGGGCCGCCCGCCTATGTGTGGATCTCGAACCAGATCGGCGAGAACGGTCTGCTGACCGGCTTTATTCAGGCCGACAACACGGCCGCCCGACCATTCAATCCGAACCCGGACCACTACAAGCAGGCACCCACAGGCGCTCCCGCGTCAAGCACAGGCCTCGCGGTGACCGACTCGGATTTCAAGTTCCCGCAGGTGTGGAGAACCAACGTGGCGGTCGATCATAAGCTGCCCTTCGGCTTCACCGGTACCGGCGAGTTCATCTACAACCGCGACGTGAACGCCGTCTACTACATCAACGCGAACCTGCCGGCGGCGCAGACGGCGTTTACCGGCGCCGACGACCGCCCGCGCTACCTTGCGGTTCCTCCAGCCCTCCCCGCGACCGCGAACCGCCTCAATTCGAACATCACAAGTAATATCGTCCTCAAGAACCAGAACGACGGCCGCTCGTGGAACATCGCGGCGTCGCTGCGGCGCCAGTTCACAGACGGGCTCTACATCACAGCCGCTTACGCGTACGGGGAGGCAAAAAATACAGTCGATCCGGGCTCCATCGCCTTCGGTTCGTGGAACAACAATCAGCACGCCGGCGACCCGAACAACCCGGGCCTCGGGTTCGCAGGCGCCATGGCGGCTCATCGCCTGTTCGGCGCGGTGTCGTACTCGAAGGAATACTTCAACTTCGGGGCAACGACCGTCTCGGCCTACATCGAGCGCAGCACCGGCGGGCAGTCGACCTATGTGTTCGGCGGCGATCTGAACGGCGACGGCGGCACGAGCAACGACTTGATCTACATCCCGCGCGACCAGAGTGAGATGAACTTCCTGACAAGCGTCGTCTCAGGAGTCACGTTCACGCCCGCACAGCAGGCCGCGGCGTTTGACGCCTACATCGCGCAGGATGCATACCTGAGCGAACGCCGCGGTCAGTACGCCGAGCGCGGCGCGGTGTTCCTGCCGATGGTGACGCGGATGGACGTCAGCGTGGCGCAGGAGATCTTCCGGTCTCTGACCGGCCGGCGTCACGCCGTGCAGTTGCGGGTCGACGCCGTCAACTTCGGCAACCTGCTCAACAGTGACTGGGGGATCGGACAGCGCCTCGTCAACAACCAGCCGCTGATTCCGGCGGGCGCCGACGCGCAGGGTCGGGCACAGTACCGGATGCGGGTCATTGACGGCCAGTTGCTGTCGAAGTCGTTCCAGCCGACGGCCGGTCTGGGCGATGTGTACCAGATCCGTTTCGCGCTGCGCTACTCGTTCAACTAGGCACCGTCGGTTCGGACAAGCAAAAGGCCCGGTATCTCACGATGCCGGGCCTTTTGCTCTGTACGGACGGTTCAACTACCAACAACCAACTATCAACATCCAACGTTTGAGCGTGGTCGTGGCTAGCGCGTCCTGAGTACAGCAC
>JACDDJ010000317.1 GCA_013817065.1 Acidobacteriota bacterium | reverse complement strand
CGTTACTGCGGGCGAGTTTGCGGCTGGACGCGGCACACCGGACTGACTGGCTGCATCGGGTGCGCACGCGGCGCTGAGTGCCGCAATTGCGAGCGCCGCAAGAATGGTGATGAGCCCTTTAGCGTTGTACATCGGTTCTCCTGGACGAGGTGATGCTGTCCTGCTTGGCCGCGTTGATTGGATCATCAAACGCCTCGAGAATCGGACAGGTCGGTCGCCCACCTCCGCAGGCGCAGCTGGCCACCAAAGTCGACAGCGGGCGCCGCATCGCCTGCAGTTGGGTTACCTTCTCGTCTACGTCCCGCATCCTCGCTTCCGCCAGCTGCCGGACTTCCGTTCGACGTCGACCATTGCCGTCGCGCAGTGCGATGAGCTCCTCGATCTCGGTGAGAGTGAAACCGAGATCCTGCGCTCGCTTGATGAAGCGAATCAATCGGACAGTGTCGGGCGAGTATTTTCGATATCCCGGTTCGGTGCGGCTTTTCAAGAAGCGCGCGCCGCTCGTAGTACCGAACCGTAGGCACGCCGACTCCAGCAGCTTCAGCGAGTCGGCCGATCGTGAGTCCAGCCATCGGATCCCTCTCTTTAGAGAACAAGTCTAACCCTTGCACCTAAGTGCAGGGTCAAGGGCTTTTTTCAAGACAACCGCCCTATCCGAGACGCCCAGGAGATCGTTGACCAGTTGCGGTTGGTGCAACAGGCGGTTACACACCAGACGTGCTCGTGGGGGTTGGGCGTGTCGCCCGAGAGCCGCATCCTTCAGAACGGGCCGGCGGCTTATCCAAATCCCGGGAAAGTAAGGATGTTGCGAATGCTGGACACTACCCGGCCATCCGGCAGTGCGCGCGCCGCTCGAAAAGTAGACCACCTGCGGGCGGTTCATTCTACGCGCTTCTCCTCTGACCTCGCGAGGATCGGCTGGGAATGTGGGAATCTCGCGTTCTCTGCGAGATTTCCAAGCGCCTGTGGGAATCGGTTTGTGATTCCATAGGCGCGTCATTTCCATAGCCGCGTGTGTTCGTGTCACCTCCGCGTGAGAAAAGGGGGGAACACCCCTGGCCCACCTCCCGATCGTCGTTCCTACGGGCTCCTACGCGGTCGTGTCTGCGTGCGATCGGCCGCGATCCCGTTGTTGACCGTCACGAACCGGGTGGCCGGCGTTTTCGCATGCGATAGCTTTTCCCCTTGGTCGTGATGACCGTCGCGTGATGGGCGAGGCGGTCGAGCAACGCGGTGGTGAGTTTCTCGTCGCCCGCAAACACGGTGACCCATTCGGCGAACGCGAGATTCGTCGTCACGACAATCGCCCGCCGCTCATAGCGGTCGGTGAGCAGATTGAAGAGCAGCTCGCCGCCGACGCGATCGAACGGGACGAAGCCCAGCTCGTCGACGATGAGGACGTCGACGCGGAGGAGGCGTTGCTGCAACCGGGTGAGCTCGCGGGTATCGCGGGCTTCGACGAGCTGACGCAGCAGATCCGCCGCGCGGGTGAAGAGCACCCGGCGTTTCTGTTTGGTCGCTTCCACACCCAGGGCGATGGCCAGGTGCGTCTTGCCGGTCCCGATCGGGCCCGCCAAGATCAGATTCTCGGGGGCGGTGACCCATTCGCCACGCGCGAGGGTGTGGATCTGCGTCGCGGTGACGCCGTCGGCGGCGGCAAAATCAAAGGTGTCGAGCGTTTTCACCTCTGGGAAGCGCGCCTCGCGGAGGCGCTGGCGGATGACGGACTCGTGTCGTGACGCCTCTTCGGCACTGAGGACCTCGTGCAGATAGTCTTCGTGGGCCAGTGGCTGTCGCGGGCCTGCCGGGCCAGACCTTCAAAAGTGCGGGCCACACCCGGCAACTTCAGCGTCCGCGTGTGCGCGACGACGAGGTCTCGGACCACCGTGGGAGCGCTCATGCGCCCACCTCGACGAGCCAGCCATCGTAGTCAGCGGCCGAGCCGCTCGCGACGTCGATGTCGCGGAGCGAGGCGGGCACCGCTTCGGGCGCGACGCGGGCGAGCGACGATCGCGCCGGCGTGAGGGCCAGGAGCAGCGGCGTCCCGCTCGCGAGGGCGACCGTCAGCGCCGGCACGACGATCGCGGCGCCGTGCATCTCCAGTTGGCCGAGGACCTTGGCGAAGAGCCGCGCGGCATCCCGTGGCCCGTGCGCCCGGTGGAGCTGATCCCACAGTGCCGGAAACGGGTCGCCCAGATCTCGCAGGAGATCCGGCAACACCTGGCGCACCGCCTGTGGCTTGCGCGCGAGCTCCGACAGGTAATGCCGGTAGTCAATCGACCGCTGCCCAAACCGCTTGCGCGGATGGAGGATCCGCGTGCCCTCGCGCCGGTAGCAGATCAGACGGGCGCCGGACGGTTCCTCTGCCAGACCGGCACCCGCACGTCCCGCCGACGAAAGCTCGCGCCGGCCGGCGTGAAGTAGACGACGTCGCAGGCGGGATCCGGGCAGAAGCGATGTTCCCCGGCGTCAGGCGACCCAGGGCGTCCTCGGTGAGCAGTGCCTTGACTTGTTCCGTCCGACGTGCGCGCCGGCCGCTCCGTTCACCGGACAGCGCGCCCCGTCGCGGCACCGGTGGAGGGTCGCCACAGACAGCCATGTGCACAGCATGCACCCTGGAGCGCTCTCCAGGATGCATGCGTGCACAGGTCAGAACGCGAACCGCACGCCCAGCTGCAACGTCCGGGGAACACCGCCGTCGCGGAGGCTGGTCAGCCGCAGGAAGTTCGTGGAACGCCGGTCGCCGGTGGGATTCGCGAAGTTCTCGCGATCCGTCACGTTGAAGATGTCGACGAAGCCTTCGATCGTCCGCGACTGCGCCACGCGCACGCGATACCCGGCACGCAGGTCCAGCTGGAAAAAATCGGGGCCCACGGCGCCATTGCGTCCGCCGTCGCTGTCGACCGTGATCGCGTCGTCGCCGCTGCCGGAGTAGCTGCCGGCCGGCAGGGGATCGAACAGGATGCCGTTCTGGTCCGGATCCGTGGAGGAATCCGCGATGCTGAAGGGCAGGCCGCTGAGCGCACGCGCCACCGCGCTGATGTTGAGGCCGCCGGTGCGCGGCACGCGCACGGACCCGCTCAGCACGAAGTTGTGCCGCCGGGTGAAGTCGGTCGGCCCTTCGTTCGCGTCGAGCCGAAGCTCGTCGAGCAGCTGGAAGGGGCTGCCGTCGGTGCCGTCGCCCGAGATGTTGCCCCGGCCGTCGGCCAGCGTGTAGGAGACTCGCGCGCTCCAGTTGTTGCTGAACCGCTTCTCGAGCATCAGCTGCAGGGCGTCGTATTCCGTGCTCCCTGCGTTCACCAGCGTGTTCACCGAGGAGACGAAGTCGGAGCTGATGCGGTCGATGCGCCCGGTCCGGCTCGTGTTGATCCGCAACCCGGGGTTCAGGTTCCGGGTGATCAGGATGTCGCGTCCCGACACGTGCACGTAGTCGGCATTCACCGACAGGTCATTGCTCAACTGCCGCTCGAAGCCGATCGAGGTCTCCTGGGTGTACGGCGTGTGCCGGTCCCCGTTGTCGACCGACACCGTACCGGTATTCCGGACGGTGGAGCCGGCCGGGAAGCGTTGCGCAAGCAGCGATTGGTTCACCGCCGGGCCGTTGACGAGGAAGGGGTCCGTCGGCAGCTGTCCGCGCGAGGGCCCCGGATCGGCCGCCGTCGCCGGGAAGTTCGCGGTAAACGAATCCGAGAACGCGCCTCCGGTGATGAACCCCGAGATCGTGCCCAGCCGGGTCGTCTCGTAGAAGACGCCGTAGCCGCCGCGGATCACCGACCGGCCGTCGCCTTTCGGATCGTAGGCAAGGCCGACCCGCGGCGCGATGTCGTTCGCGTCGAGCGGGTAGTCGGTCGGCATCGTGACGCCGGTCCGCGCGAACAGCCCCGCGGCCAGAGGATCGGGGGTCGGCACCGGGCTGATGCTGACGTCGTACCGCGCGCCCAGGCTCAGCGTGAGGCGCTTGTTCAGCTGCCACTTGTCCTGGGCGAACACCGAGATGATGTGCGTGTGCTGCTGGAACTGGCTCGCCCCCGGCACGCGGATCGAGAAGCGTTCCGGGTAGGTACTCGGGTCCGCCGCATCGAAATCGCGATCCGAGCTGAAGGTGAACGTGCCGTTCAGGTTCCCTTCATTCGTGAAGTCCTGCTCGGAGTACTGATACTGCGCGCCGAAGCGGATGTTGTGGTCGCCGCGCCGGCCCGGGATGAACCAGGAGAACGTGTCCTCGAGCTGGTACGCGTTGTTGATCCGCGCCTGGGCCACCGCGTTCTGCTGGCCCGTGAAGGTCAGGAAGTTCAGCGTCGGCCGGCAGCTGGCCTGGGTCCCCTGGTTGAAGCACGGGTTGCCGAACGAGACATCCTCCTGCGTCCAGGCGACCCGCAGGGTGTTGACGGTGCTGTTGCCCAGCACGCTATTAAGCGTGCCGACGACCGTCTGGTCGAGGTCCTGCTCTTCGCGCGCGGCGTCGAGCGTCACCGTATTGATGATCTGGTTGAACTGCGGCGACTTCTCACGCAGCCAGCGCACCCCGTACGTGTGCGTGGGGGAAATCTGATGGTCGGCCCGGATGATGGTGTTCCACACGCGCGTCTCTTCCGTGGTCGTCGTGTTGAACTCCGGCCGCGCCGGAATGTTGATCGTGACCCCCTCGTCGATGCGCACGCGCTCGAGACTGAAGAAGAAGTGCGCCTTGTCGCGGACGATCGGCCCGCCGATCGTGCCGCCGAACTGCTGCTGGGCCGTATCGGGCTTTTCGAGGTTGTTCTTCCTGGCGAAGAAGTCCTTCTCGGTCAGCTCCGCGTCCTGGAAGTAGCCGAAGACGCTGCCGCGGAGGGCGTTGGTGCCCTGCTTGGTCACCGCGTTGATGACCGCGCCGGTCGTCCGGCCGAACTCGGCATCGAACTGACTGGTGAGTACCTGGAATTCCTGGATCGCCTCGATCGGCGTCCTCGCCTGGGTACCGGCGCGTTGGCCGATGACGTCGTCGTTGTTGTTGGCGCCGTCGAGCAGGAAGTTGTTGTTGCGCGGATCACCGCCGTTGACGCTCACGGCGTCGCTCCCGAAGGATTCCGTGCTGATGTTCGGCACGATGCCGGGAAGCAGGCCGATGAAGCCGATGAAGTTGCGGTTGATCGACGGCAGGTCCACCAGCTCGCGCGCGGTGATGTTGCCGCCCACCTCCTTCGACGTGACGTCCACGAGGGGCGCCTCGCCGGTGACGTTGATCGTCTCTTCGAGGCCACCGACCTGCAAGGCGACGTCGACTGTCGCCGTCTTGCCCACTTCGAGCCGCACATCGCGGCGGCTGAAGCGCTTGAAGCCCTGAAGCTCCGCCGCGATCTGGTAGGTGCCGGGCGTCAGGCCGGACAGGAAGTAAACGCCATCCCCCTCCGTCACCGTGTCTCGAACGAATCCTGTCTCCTGATTGGTGACCGTGACGGTCACGCCGGGCAGGACGCCGCCCTGTGGGTCGACGACCCGCCCCCGGACCTCTGATGTGCCCTGCTGTGCGCCGGCCATGGGCGCGCCCAGAGCCGCCACGAACAGCACGATCGCCAGAGTGTTGACTCTAATGCTCATACTTCCCTCCCGCCAGGCTTCAGCTTCTCATGAAATCTTTTTGAGCACCGACCAAAAAACAGATGGAGCCCCATTGAATGTGACCGGCGGTGGGTCCGGCGGTTGCAACTGCCTTTGCGAGGTACAGCCACGATGCTCCGTCGTGGAACTGTGAATCAGCCCACAGTTCGACAACTCTCCCGCGCCACCCCAAGTCGCCGTCTCGCAGATATGGAACAGGCGGCTGCACAGGCACGATTTCCGCAGACAAGACCTGCCGACGGAGGATGGCATGCTTGCACAGCGACCTCAGCCAGTTGATGAGCACGGAGCACGCGGCGACACCGCGCGCATCTACCACGAGATCCGGCAGACGCTGCGCGTG